>CAYSJG010000164.1:0-4769 GCA_964431295.1 uncultured Sangeribacter sp.
GCAGCGAGAGATAGCCCGCCACCGGTGTGTAGCGTGAATAATTGTCATCTATGGCGCGCTTGGCGGCCTCTTTGATATGGTCGGGAGTGTTGAAGTCCGGCTCTCCTACCGACATGTCGATCACATCGATCCCCTGGGCTTTAAGTTCGGCGCTTTTCTGTGACATCGCCAGTGTCGCTGAGGGGGAGAGACAGGCGACTCTTTGGGATATTGGATGCATATAGCTCATATTTTTGTGAGATGGGGTATATTTATTTGCGAAGATACAGATTTTTTCTTTAACTTTGAAACGTTGTAGGGTCTAACCTTAACATTTCTTATGAAAACAACCCTTAATTAAGTTGTTGTAAAAGTATAACCTGAATATAGATAACCCAAATATAGATGACTTATGTCCGGATATTATAATCGGCGCTGTAAAGGCGGCGCTTTGTGGTGTACGCTCCTGGCAGTGTGCGCTGTTGTGTTCATGAGCGGCTGCAGCAATCAGAGTGCTACCGAGGATGCGCGAAAGCTGTTGTCTACAGTCCCCTCGGATGCCGGGGTGGTATGTGTGGCGGATGTGGAATCCCTCATAGATGACTCAGGTCTCACGAAGAAGGATGCGCAGTCCCTGCTGAAAGATGACAAGAAGCATGATGTCATGATGCGTGCGGTGACCGATCCCGCTTCGGGAGTACGTGCCACGGCGGCGGTCTACTTTGCCTCGGGCGGCGATCTTCTGACCACATTCCTCCTCGACGACAGTGAGAAATTCCGTATCTGGCTCGAGCAGACCATGTCGGATGTGGAGCCGAAGCAGGGAGACTCCTTCTGGTCCAAGTCAGGCGAGGCATATTTGCATGCGGGCAGATCAAACTCCTTTACCGTGCTTGACAATCAGGTGTGGATGAGTAATGGCGTCGCTCCGGTGGACGAGACTACCGTGGCGGCTTTCAGCAAGCTGTCAGAGAGCCGTAGCGTGATAGGACAGGAGTATGGCGCGAAGCTTGCCGAGTGTGATGACATGGTGGCGTTTTACGCACCGCTCGCCGGGCTGATGGATGTGGCCGGTTTAAGCTTTGCCGACCGCACGCAGATACGTATGTTCTCCTCCATGCTTTTCGAGGATGTGAGCGCGATAGCAGGCACCGCCGATATCGACGGCAGGACGCTCAAGTTCGAGTGCAGTGTGCTGAATGATAAAGGCAAGAAGGCGCGCTGCAACCTTAAGCTCGGCAAGATAGACGTGCAGAAGGTGGCGGCGCTCGGTGGTGATGCCGAGACGATATTCGCCGTCTCTTTGCCTCATGCCCTGATGCAGCAGCTCATCAAGAGCAGCAAGACTCTCGGCGGCTCGTATCCGGCGGCTTACGAGGCCGTCATGGAGTGTCTTGACGGCACGGCGGCTGTGGCCGCGGGACTCCCGGACAGTACGGCGAAGGTGTTGCGCTCTCCGCTTGACACACCTTTCACCGCGTTCATATCCACACGTGGCAATCAGGCTCCCCTCATGGAGCTCTTATATAATGCCGGTATCAAGCCCTCTGCAGAGGCCGGTCAGGTGCTCGTCAAGAACGGTAATTACGGCAAGGGCGCTCTTAATGTGGCCGCTACGGCCGAAGAGATGAAGGGGGCCGTGCTCGCCATCGCCTCTCACGGCAGTATCCCGATGCATCTCAACTCCGGCGCGTCTGTATGTTCGGGCAAGATGCTCTTGATGCTTGTGGCTGAAGACAAGTCGCTGGAGCTGCGTGTGAATCTCACTCCCGACGGTGACTCGAAATATTTTATGGTGAATATGCTCGGCGCAGCCGCCGGGCCGAGCAAGCAGTGAAAGATAAAATGACTTCATCCGTCGGCCGCAACGGCAGTCAGGATACCGAGCATAAAGCGGACGGCGCAGAAAACGCCGCCTGCTTTCCGCGTATCTGCGAGATACGTCTGGCGGATATGCTGCCGAATGTGTTTGTCGGCGATGAGCCGCGGCATTCGGAGATATGGCTCACGGATGTGACGTTCACGCTGGGACGCCATTATCTTATAGAGGCCCCCTCGGGAGCGGGAAAGTCGTCGCTGATGGCTTATCTCTTCGGCTCGCGGACTGATTTTAGGGGGAGGCTCTATTTTAATGGTGTGGACACGGGCGGACTCAAGGTGGATGACTGGCAGCTGATAAGGCGTCGGCATCTGGCTTATCTGCCGCAGGAGCTGTCGCTCTTCCCCGAGCTGACGGCCATGGAGAATATCCGTCTGAAGAATGCTCTGACAGACCATGCGTCGCTGTCGCGTGTGAAGGAATGGATGGAGCGCCTCGGCATCGTCGACCGCGCCGACTATCCGGCGGGGCGGATGTCGATCGGACAGCAGCAGCGTCTTGCGCTTATCCGGGCTATATGTATGCCTTTCGATTTTCTGCTGCTCGACGAGCCGGTGAGCCATCTGGATGCCGCCAACAATATGATAGCCGCGGAGATTGTGGCCGAGGAGGCCGCCAGACAGGGCGCTTCGGTGATCTCCACCTCCGTGGGGAATCCTCTGCTGCTCCATTCGGCTGTCAATCTCAAACTTTAGTATAGGCATAGGTCAGAGGTCAGAGTTATTAGGTAATAGGGGATAAAGGATAGGGGATAGCTGCTTTTTTTGATGAACGCTCAATTATGAAATACTCATTGGTGAATCGTCTTCTCCGGCGCAATACATCTCCTGCGCGGATAGCGGGTTTCATAATCTCCAACTTCATCGGACTGGCCATTGTGGCCGGTGCGTTGCAGTTTTATTCTGATGCCCGTTCCTTCTGGGAGGAGGACTCGGTAGTGCGCAAGGGATATATAGTGGTCAACAAGGTGGTGACCTCGGCCAATACTCTCGGCTCGGCGTCTTCTGATTTCACATCCGGTGAGATCAGTGACCTCGAGGCTCAGCCGTGGGCGAGAAGGGTGGGGGCGTTTCGCAAAGCGGATTTCCATGTCAATGCCTCCGTGGATATGGGGGCGGCGGGGAACGGTGCGGGAGGCCGCGGCGCTCTTTCGACAGCCATGTTTCTTGAGTCTGTGCCTGATGACTTCATGGATGTGAATGTGTCCGGCTGGGAATGGTCTCCATCAGCCGAGGAGGTGCCTCTGGTCATCTCCAAGGATTATCTCGCGCTGTATAATTTCGGTTTCGCGGCTTCTACGGGGATGCCGAAGCTATCGGGGGCGACGGTGAGCGGTCTTCCGCTGACTCTGCGCCTTTCGGGAGATGACGGGCGTCAGGTAGTGGTACATGCCCGTGTGGCGGGCTATTCCACCCGCTTCAATACAATTCTTGCGCCCTCCTCCTTTATAGAATATATGAACGGCTACTTCAACGGCACTGCGCGCAAGGGCTGTTCCTCTCCGGGGCGCCTGATAGTAGATGTGTCGTCACCGGGCGACACGCGCATCGGAGAGTATCTGTCGGCCCGCGGTATGGAGACGGCGGGTGACGGTAAGGCCTCGCAGGCCTCCTATCTGCTGAAGGTGGTGGTGGGACTGGTGACATGCGTCGGCGGTTTGATATGCGTGCTCTCGCTCTTTATCCTGATGCTGAGTATCTCTCTGCTGATGGAGAAAAACCGTCAGAAACTGCATTCTCTGCTGATGCTGGGGTATGCTCCCGGTGTAGTGGCCCGTCCGTATATCAACATCATAGCTGTGGCGTGCAGCGGTGCGGCGGTGATGGCCATAGGTGGTATCCTGCTGCTGAGGATGTTCTATCTGCCTCCGCTCGAGGCCATGGGAGCCTCGCCGGCTCACTTCCCGGTGACAGTGCCGGTGGTATGCGGGATGGCGGCGATAATTATTACGGTCAACAATGTGGCTGTGAAGCGCAGAGTGCGCTCGGCGTTCAGATAATCATGTATCCGTTTTTTAATCGGATGGATTAACATTCATTAAAAAATGTGTAAAAATGTGTTTCATATAAGAAAAATTGTTATTTTTGCATTTGATTTGGTTTGCTGAGCGCATCCCTGTTAAGCTTATATTTTATAGGATGCGAGACGGCAGATCGGGTCACCGATAAAAACCATGATGGACTCTTATGTCGACACGGCGAAGTATATACCTGAATTAAAACAAATTAGATATTAACAAGAATGTAGAACTAAATTAATTCCTGCATGAAAAATCTCACTTTTCATCTGAATCGGAAGTTCTGGGTCACCATCGCCATGGTGATGACTTTAGCGTTTCCGGCTTTGGCTCAGAAGATTACGGTGCACGGCACAGTAGTCGATGAGTATGGCGACCCTCTGATCGGCGCCACAGTGATGGAGAAAGGCACCAGCAATGGAACAGCCGCCGATATCGACGGTAATTTCGAGCTGAATGTCGCTCCCAATTCCACGCTGGTAGTCAGCTATGTGGGGTACGACCCCATGGATGTGGCTGTCAACGGTCGCGACAACATCAACATTCAAATGAAGGAGAACGCCACTCTCCTTACCGAAACCGTGGTAATCGGTTACGGTAGTGTGAAGAAGGCGGACGCCACCGGTTCCGTATCGATGGTGGTGCCTGACGAAGTGGATGCCAACATCTCTACTTCCGCCCAGGACCTTCTGACCGGTGCAAGCCCGGGCGTAGTCGTAACATCCGACGGCGGTCAGCCTCAGGGCGGTGCGGCTATCCGTATCCGTGGCGGCGCTTCACTCTCCGCTTCCAACGATCCTCTGATCGTGCTTGACGGTGTGCCTCTGGCTCCCTCGGGCGACCTCTCAGGTCTGGGCAACCCGCTGGCGATGATCGCTCCTGACAACATCGAGA
>CAYSJG010000165.1:0-4696 GCA_964431295.1 uncultured Sangeribacter sp.
TTGATGAAGATATATTCTCCGGACCCTCAGTGCCACCCACATGGGCCAAAGGAGACCTGATGCACGCATACGGCACCGGCGCACACGGCCTCAACTACCGCAACAACTCCTCCGGCAAGATGGCAGTGACCAACCCGGCACAGATTTTTGAGCAGGAGCTCAGACGCGCCCTCGCCAATGCCGGCATAGAGATGGAGAATGAGCAAGTCGCACAGGGACGCCGCACACTCCTCTTCACTCATCATAGCGCACCCATATCCGAGATCATGCGCTCATGCATGATGCGCAGCGACAACCTCTACGCCGAATCGCTGCTCCGCAAATTCGCCATAGAGCGACACCTGCCGGGAGCCACAGAGGACGCCGCGGCCGAAGAGATGAAATTCTGGAAAGCAAGAAGCGCCGACATGCAAGGCGTCCGCATCATCGACGGCTCCGGGCTCTCACGTGCCAACCGCGTCACCGCCACCATGATCAATGATGTGCTCCGTGACATGGCGGAGGATGTCGACTATGTATCCTACTTTCCGCTCGCCGGACAGGAGGGGACGCTCAAGAGATTTCTCGCCGACACGCCCCTCGACAGCTATATCGCCATGAAGACCGGCAGCATGTCAGGCATACAATGCTATGCCGGCTACAAACTTGACGAGCAATTCGCACCCACACATACTGTCGTCGTGATTGTCAACGACTTCAGATGCGACCGGTCCACCGTCCGCAGCGCAGTCCAGAGGATGCTGCTCGACATCTTCCACACCGCGGATGCAGACGACGCCGGAGATTGACCACCTACATACAATTAAACCCTGCATATCAAGCCACTACATAACAACTCTCTGAGCCATCACTATTATGAACAACAATATTTCCAGATCCAATACAGAGATCCCCGCGACTTCCGGCGGAGAGACACCCGCCACACACGGACTCCTCAAAGAGGACTTGCTCAATATGCTTGACATTGCCTACGAACTCGAAGGGGTGCTCCATCTCGCACTCACACGTGGCGACGACATGCCTGAAGCTTTACCGCGGATTATACGAGAGAAGGTGGAAGAGCTCTACGACTGGCTGCCCGAGGAGAATTATGTGCTCGAAGAGAATCCGGCACAAGAGAATACAGACAGCCGCCACTGTGAATTCCGGACCGGGCAAGAAGATACCGTTGACGATACAGTAGATGACATTGCAGATGATACAGTAGCTGATACGGAAGATAATACAGCAGATGATACCGTAGATGATATCGTAGATGAAGCTGAAGAGGAAACTGTGTACGATGCCGAAGAGGATGCCGAAGAGGATATCGTAGATGGGATTGAAGAGGAGTTTGAAGAGGATGCCGTAGAGGAGATCGCCCGCAACCGCGACCGACTCCGCGCCGACACCACCTTGGGCGACAAGAATCCTCCCGCTTTCAGCCTTAATGACCGCTTTCTCTTCACCCGCGAACTCTTCAACGGCTCACGCAAAAAATTTGACGAGGCCCTCGACCGGCTCGCACAATTCGACTCCATAGAGGAGGCGGAGGCATATTTCTACGATGACTGCGCCCTCGACCCCTCGGAAGAGACTGTAATCGACTTCATGCACATCGTGGAGGGATATCTGAAAAACCGATAATCATCACCGGCAATCATCATGAGCATAGGCAAACTCTATATCGTCCCCACACCTGTAGGCAATCTTGAGGACATGACACCCCGCGCGATAAAGGTGCTCAAGGAAGCAGATCTCGTGCTCGCTGAAGACACACGCACCTCCGGAGTGCTCATGAAGCATTTCGGTATAGCTACACCGATGGCTTCCCACCATAAATTCAACGAACACGCCACCGCCGCCGCCATTGTGGACCGCCTTCTCTTCGGAGAGACCATCGCACTGATAAGCGATGCCGGCACTCCCGGCATCAGCGACCCCGGATTTCTGCTCAGCAGAGAGTGCAGACGCGCCGGAGTCACCGTGGAATGCCTCCCGGGACCCACGGCGTTCGTCCCCGCACTCGTAGACTCCGGACTCCCCTGCGACAGATTTCACTTCGAGGGATTTCTACCACCCAAGAAAGGACGACGCTCCCGACTGCAATACATCGCTGACCTCCCGGAGACTTCCATCATATACGAATCACCGCTGAGAATCGCCAAAACACTCGCGCAACTCGCCGAAGTCTGCGGACCGGAAAGGGAAGCCGCCGTATGCCGGGAGATTTCCAAACTGCACGAAACCACCCACCGCGACACTCTTGGATCGCTTGCCGAACACTTCGCCAAAAACCAAACCAAGGGAGAATGCGTTATAATAATCGGAGGGAAACCTGAAGAGGACACCGCACCGGCTGACAAGTATGCTGAATTTAAACAAAAGCACCGTCTGACCGACAACGACGAGCCGCTCTGACAACCTTTCCCACCGCATACGGACTATAATTTATCATTCCCAAATACACTATTCATTATGAAAAAACTATGCTTTATCGCACTCGGTGCGCTCCTCTTCACCGCTGCATGCAGCAATAAGGAGAAAGTCGACGAAGACTCACTGAAAATCGCCGACCTCACAGCCGAATATCAGGAAGCTACCAACTTCAATGACTCGCTGATGCTCCTCATGGGTGACATCTACACCGGTCTCGACTCCATCAACCAGCAGGAAGGCCTCCTCTACAGCAGCACTTCCGGCGAAGGTGTGGACCGCAGAACCGAGATCCGCAAAAACCTCTCCGCCATCAAGGCTCGTCTCGCCGCCAACAAGCAGCTCCTCGAAGAGCTCGAGGCCAAGGCATCCAAGGCCGGACAAAACAACTCCGTACTCTCCAAGACCATCACTCAGCTCAAAGAGCATATCGCACAGCAGGATCAGAAGATTGAAGAGCTGACAGCACGCCTCGCCGCCGCTCAGGGACAGATCGACTCGCTCAATACGCAGGTAGCTCAGGGACAGAAAGACCTTGAAACACAAAAGGCAGCCACTGAAGAAGCTCGCGCACAGGCCGTTGCCGCAGAAAACGCCGCCAACCGCGTATACTACGCCATCGGCACCAACAAGGAGCTGAAGAAGAACGGTCTTCTCGAAAAGAAATTCCTCGGAGCTACCAAGGTAATGCAGGGTGACTTCAACGCCAACTACTTCAACACCGCCGACAAGCGTACACTCACCACGATCCCCACTCAGTCCAAGAAGGTGACGATCAAGACCAATATGCCCGCCGGCTCATACGAAATCGTTGGAGAGAAGGACGGACCCAAGACCATCAAGATACTTGACGCCAACAAGTTCTGGAGCCTCACTCCCTATCTTATCATCCAAGTAGGATAATACACACCTGAACAATCACACATAAGAGGGTGTGGCATAGAGAAATGCTCGTGCCACACCCTCTCACATAAGCCACGCTGAATCCTCCGCCGAAGCCAAGCGGGATTATCTGCGTAGGCACGGTTCTGTAATCGACCGCAGACGGTCGATAATAAAGCGAGGAAGATAATAATCACCATCCACAATAAGATGTACAGAAGATTCCACCACAGACGACCTCTTTCCGCATATTTAAGCATAGCGGCAGCCGCACTGGCCCTCGCGGGCATGACCGTATCTTGCAAGCCCACGGAGAAAAACTATCGCGCAGCCTACGACACGGCCATGATCAAGCGGCAAGCCGAAGAGGAAGCCCGACGACAACTCGAGAAGGACCTTGACATCGTAGGAGAAGGGCTGCTCGAAGAGGTGGACGGCACAAGGAGAGAAGTACTCAAAGGCGATACCGTATGGACACTCCATATGCGATTCGCACTTCGCGACAGTATCCTTCCCTACTCTCTGGCGGTAGCCAGACTATCCATGCGCGCCAACGCACTCGCCATGACCGAACAGCATCCCGGCTGGAAAGCTGCCTCAAGCGGTGACAATTATTACATTCTCGCCGCGCAAAGCAATTCTCTGGACAGCATCCTCCACGCCCGACGCGCATTTCTCAGGTCGAATCCCGGATTCCACGCCATCGGACTTACGGACGTCACCGTCATAGTGCAATAACGGATGCTGATACGCCGCGGTCCGATATTTCAGAGCGCAATCACCGTCGGCACACCTGAATACACTTATAAATACACTTATTTGCCCCATGATCGGAAATTCAGCATGAAATTCCCATGAAATTATGTGTTAAAAAACATGTAACGCTAAAAAAAAATCTAAAATCATACTTGAAAATAAAAAAAACACTAAATTTGCGTTAACAAACTCTTCTTAACACCATAACCAACCTTGGAATGCCAGTTCATCGGGAGACCGACAGTGGACAAGCTCGATGAAATAAGGATATATTTTATTGAAATATAATAAATTATCAACATCATAAACTATTCACGTATGAGAAAACTCTTTTTACTGATGGTGACTGTGATGCTATGTGCAGCAGGGGCTTACGCCCAAAACCGCACATATCATGGCACCGTGCTCGATGCGGCCAACAATGAGCCACTGATCGGCGCGACAGTCATGCCGGTAGGCGGCGGACAAGGCTCCGCGGCCGACATCGACGGCAATTACACACTCACATTGCCCGCCAATGTAAAGAAAATCACAGTGTCCTACGTCGGTTACCAGACCAAAACCGTAGACCTCAAGGAAAACCAGACAATTTATCTTGACTCATCGTCCACCTCTCTCGACGACCTCGTTGTGGTGGCATACG
>CAYSJG010000166.1:0-4568 GCA_964431295.1 uncultured Sangeribacter sp.
GCAGATATGCAAGAGGGGCGTTCTTTTTTTGCGGGTCTATGAATTATTCAGGTTAATGCCTGCTCGGCTCAATCTTTTCTTAAAAAAATCAATGGGACGCCATGGACTTGAGTTGATGTTTGATGGAAGCTATTCACACCAGAATGTAGAGAACAGGCAGTACTTCACATTTGCAAATGGGAGTGTCAGCGGTTTAAACAATGATGCAAAGGGTGACAATTTCGGATTTCGCTTTGACGGATATTATAATTTTCGAATAGATGACACATCTTCGTTGGAAGCAAGTTACTATGGTAAATTCAGATTCAATACCAATAGATATGACAATGATGCGTCCATTGAGAATCAAAGTGCCGGCGACCATTATCTGAATGTGAATTATTCAAAAATTTTTGGCAAATTCGAACTTCAGATTTCTCCCGGATTAACTATATTAGTCAATGGAAATAAATTTAAAGACACAGATCTTACCAATGTGTATATCAATCCGGTGGGAAGATTGAATCTGGGTTATCGGATAAGTGAAACTTTTCGGTGTGATGGTTTATTGAGTGTGGGGAGAAGGACACCTGAAATGGTTGAATATACAGATCATATTCGTCAGGTAAATCTCTATCTCTACAAGGCTGGTAATCCGGATCTCAAGTGGCAGAAACAAATATACGGAAGTTTAAGCCTCAACTATTTCAAGGGGAAATTCAATGGCAGAGCCTACGTGGGTTATGATTACGGTATCAATCCATTTTACAATAGTGTAATTTGTCTCGGAGATAATTATTTCTTATGCAAACCGGTAAATTACAAGCACAACAAATCATTGTTTCTGTATCTTGATCTTGGAGCAAATAATTTGTGGGACAGACTTGGATATCTTGTATCTGTCGGCTACCAATGTTTGGAGGCTAAAGGAGAGGCATTTAACAATAGGATTAATCAATTGTCGCTATATGCGCAAATCTACTTCAACTGGCGTAACTTCACGGCTCAGTATCAACTTAAGCTTGGAAATGAGAGTCTGGCGGGCCCGATTGTCACTGCAAGCCCATTGTCTAACATTCTGTCTTTGAGTTACCGCTTCAACTCTCATTGGAATCTGACACTTAGTACTGCATATTTTCTGCAGTCCGGCGTGGTCACGAGTAGAGTCTATAACAATCAGAAAGCATATGTCAATAGCGTAAAGGTCATATGTCCTGAGTACAGAAGTTTCACTCGTCTCACAATTAGCTATAACACTAATTTCGGTAGCCGAAAGAATGTAAAACTACAGCGTCGTTTGAGTGGAGAATCAGGCGGAGGCTCTCTGCAACAGTGATATAATTCCGGTTTATTCAGGTTTGTACCGGGCGTATGGTTTGCGCGTATCGTGCGGGTGTGCTTTGTCAATTCGGCAAAATTGCTTAATTTTGTATTTTGAAAAAATCACAGCATATTCGCTAAACGCTTATGATAGTACTGAAATTCGGCGGCACATCTGTGGGTACGGCAGCAAGCCTGTGCAATGTGAAGCGCATCGTGGAGTCGCTGACAGTTCCGGCGGTGGTGGTAGTGTCCGCATTGGGTGGCCTTACCGACCGACTCATCGCCACAGCGCGTATGGCCGCCTCCGGTGATAGCGCATATCTCGCCGAGTTGACCGGCATAGCCCGGCGTCATCATGACCTCGTGGGTGAGGTGATTGCCCCGAGCAGATCCCTGAATACCCTCGCCGCCATAGACCCGCTGCTGCAGGATCTGAAGCGCTTGCTTGACGGTGTATCCCTCATCGCAGATCTTCCAGAGCGCACTCTTGACCAGATAGTGTCGCTGGGCGAGAGAATGTCATCGATCATCGTCGCCGATATGATAGAAGGCGCTTCCCACCACAACTCTCTGAATTTTATCAAGACCGAGAAATGGTTTGATCGCAACATCGCCGATACCAAGCTCACCGAGCGACTTATCCGTGAAGAGTTTGGCTCAGACGCCCGTTATCCGGCGGTCACCGGCGGCTTTATATCTTCTGACAACAATACGGGTGAGATCACCAATCTCGGGCGCGGCGGCAGCGATTATACCGCCGCCCTCATCGCTGCAGCCCTTGATGCCGACGAACTGCAGATATGGACCGATGTGGATGGTTTTATGACCACCGACCCCCGGCTTGTGCCTGAGGCGAGAGTGATACCGGAGATGTCGTTTGTGGAAAGCATGGATCTCTGCACTTTCGGCAGCAAGGTCATCTATCCCCCGACAATCTATCCTGTCTTCCACAAGAATATCCCGATACGCATACTGAATACCTTCCATCCGGAGGCCGAAGGGACATATATCAGTGACCGCGCCGAAGACCGCACTGCCGAAAATGCTAAGGTCGCCGGTATCTCCGCTCTCAAAGGTGTGTGTCTGGTGACGCTCCGCGGACGTCTCGAGCATATAATGTCGGATGTGGCCGGGCGAGCCTCCAACGCACTGTCGCGCAAAGGTCTGACAATGCAGCGTATGCCTGCCGACGATGTCTGCGAGACTCTCTCTTTCGCCATCGGTGATAAAGATCTGCACGTCGCCATCCGTCTGCTAAAGGAGGAGTTTGCCCCTGAGCTTGTGGACCGTACCGTGGAGGTGATAGAGGCGGTCAGCGGTCTTGCCACACTCGCCGTGGTCGGCGATGGAATTGGTGGCCGTCAAGAGCTCAGTCCGGCCATCAGAGCCTCGCTCGACTCTCATGAGATTCGTGTGAGGGCTTGCAGTGACCGTTCGTCCGAAACGGCTCTTTTATTTGTTATAGATGAAGAGAATGTCCGGCAGGCTCTTCAATGTCTTCATCACGAATTGTTTGAGGAGTCCTGAAAGAGAAAGATTCAGTAATTTAAAGGGCACGCTCCAACTATTGACAAAATCCTAAAGATATGGAAATCAAGGAGGCCAGATATGAGATAAGCAACGAGGATGTGGCGAAGTGCCCGGCGACGGATGTGCCGGAATATGCCTTCATAGGCCGCTCCAATGTAGGTAAATCCTCGCTCATAAATATGCTCACACGCCGCAAGAGCCTTGCCAAGACTTCACAGACGCCGGGCAAGACCCTGCTGATAAACCATTTCAATATCAATAACGGAGAGTGGTATCTTGTGGACCTGCCGGGCTACGGCTATGCGGCCCGCGGACGAGATCAGCGTGAGCGCTTCCGCCGCATCATCGAGGATTATATCCTCGGACGCGGACAGCTTGTGAATCTCTTCGTGCTCGTGGATATCCGCCATAAGCCTCAGAAGATAGATATGGAGTTTATCGAATGGCTCGGTGAAAACAGTGTCCCGTTCAGCATCGTATTCACCAAAGCTGATAAGCTCGGCCCCAATGCAGGTGCCTCCATGGTGGAAGCATACAAGCAGGCGCTTCTGAAGAGTTGGGAGGAGTTGCCACCGATTTTCGTCACCTCGGCCGAGAAGGGGACGGGCCGCGATGAGTTGCTCGACTACATCGACGAGCTCAACCGCGCCTCGCGTGAATGTGCAGGCTCCTGACAGTGGCAAGAGATGTGGCGGTAATTCCGCCTGAATATATAGAAAATATAGTTCAAACCCTTAATAAAATATTGCCATGAAAGAGAAAGTAGCGATGGCCAGCGATCATGCAGGCTATGCTCTCAAACAACAGCTCAAAGAGTATCTTGCAGGTCTCGGCTATGAGATCGAAGACTTCGGCACTCATTCCGAAGAATCCTGTGACTATCCCGACTTCGCCCATCCGGCAGCGCGCGCCGTAGAGAGCGGAGAGTGTGCCTTCGGTGTATGTATGTGCGGTTCGGGCAACGGTATCCAGATGACGCTCAACAAGCATCAGGGTATCCGTGCGGCCCTCTGCTGGATCCCGGAGATAGCGTCTCTCGCCAAGCAGCATAACAATGCCAACATTCTGGTGCTTCCCGCCCGATATGTCAGCTATGAAGAGGCCGTGAAGATCGTGGACGCCTATCTCAATGCCAACTTCGAGGGTGGACGTCATCAGCGTCGTATCGACAAGATCCCCGCTGTGGAGTGCAAGTAATGATGAAAGATATCAATCATAAGCGAGAGTGGAGCGTAGGCCTTGATGGCCTGCGCTTCTATTCGCGTATAGGAGTGTTTGAGCAGGAGAGGAGGGTCGGCAATGAGTTTTCCGTAGATGTGGAGGTGAGATTTTCCCGAGGCGGAGATATATCGGATGACCTCTCAGCGACCGTGTCGTATGCGGATCTGTATGATATAGTAAAGGTGATGATGGGGGAGAGCTGTCTGCTGCTCGAGACAATGTGTGAGCGTATAGCGGCCGCAATTCAGACCCGATGGCCCGATCTTGACGGCGGGAGGGTGCGTATCCGTAAGTGTACACCTCCGATAGCCGGATGCGATGGCTCTTCGTATTGCGAACTACGTTTCTGATCGATAGTGTTTTGCAGGATAATTGTGAGAAAAAGGCAAAAAAGATGTAAAAAAAATTTGCCGGATGAAAAAAATGTTGTAACTTTGCAATCGCAAAAGCGAAAGAACGAGGTCCGTTAGCTCAACTGAATAGAGCATCTGACTACGGATCAGAAGGTTGCAGGT
>CAYSJG010000167.1:0-4553 GCA_964431295.1 uncultured Sangeribacter sp.
CCTTCCTCAGCCGCGACCCCCGCGCCATGACCGCGCTCTTCGAGATTATCAACGGCAAGCGCAAAGCCGATGCCGGCGACTACGAGTGGGGACAGACCATCACTTCGGCATATCTCCCGCTCGACAACAGCGCCTTCTTCGATACTGACCTCAATCTTGTGGACTGGCTGGCTCAATATTCATCCGACAGCTCGGAAATATATCTCAAGGGATTCCTCGGCAAGATGCTCTTCTCCGGCGAAGAGGTACTCAAGAAGGCATCCGTGCTTTCCGGCGGCGAGAAGATGCGCTGCATGATAGCCCGCATGATGCTCTCGGACGCAAACACTCTCGTGCTCGACTCCCCCACCAACCATCTCGACCTCGAGTCCATACAAGCTTTCAACAATACGCTGCAAAACTTCAAAGGCATCATCCTCATGGCCAGTCACGACCACGAGTTCATACAGACTGTCTGCAACCGTATAATCGAACTGACGCCCAACGGCATCATCGACAAAATTATGGATTATGACGATTATGTCACCGATGAAAAGGTAGCAGCAGCCAGAGAGCGCCTATACCCGGCAGAGGCATAACGATCCGGAGCTAATCTCCCTGCGACTGCAGCGACAATCCTATCTCCAGCTTATTGGTGGCCTGCAATATCACCGGCAGAGCCGCCAATAATTTTTGTGCCTCGGCGGTGGATACACCCGCCTCGGCCAGCAGCGCCACAACCCTCTGCGCCACAGCCGGCTCGGCAAGCAGATCCTTGGCCAGCTGCGATACAAACTTCACACAAGTCGCCGTATCCAGATAGATATCCACTCCATCTGCAGTAGGACTCACAGCCACCGGCACGCCATCGCGCAGAGCCGGAGAAAGAGCCTGCAACAGCGCCTCCATCAATATCTTCTGCAGCTCGGCATCTTCAGCGGACACCGATGATGACGACGACTCGGAAGCTATCTGATCCTTGATCTTGTCGGCATAAGCCGTATCAAAAAATGACGGAAGCCATGTGGGCTTGGACTGACTCACCAGCCACATCCCCACCGCTGACATAGGATTGAGATACATCTGCAACTGCGCGGGGCCGACAGCCACATACTGAATCATATTGCCCGCAGTAGTCATCAGTTGTATCGCCCCCTCCTTGCTGCTCCAATACCGCACGGGTACATTACCATTGCCGGTGAGCGCTATGGTTTCCACCGTCGACTCAAGCAACTGCGCCGCCGAAGCCTCCGCAGTGCCGTCATATACCGGAAATACGGGCGCAAGGGTCAAGGCATTGAGCAGCAGACCGGGGTCTAAGGTCAAGCCGGGCAGATTAGTCACCTCCCATACTATATGGAAGGGTGACTTCATATTCTCAAGACCTCCGGCTGCCGCAAGATCCTTCAGGGAGCATTCGAGAGGCTGCAGAGAGAAGGCTTTTCCGGCATACGCCTGATTTTTAAGCACTGCATCCGTGATATTCAACGTCAGATGACCTTCGGTGATTTCACCGCTGTAATTAAAAGAGGCATAAGAGGTCTCATCAGAGCCGGAGAATGTATAATTGCCCTTGTCACCGGCCTCCAGAGTCACGGTGATACCCACTTCAGCAGTGCCGGGGATTATGCCTGGAGCTGGAAGCACCGGAATATCTTTAATGCCGAGAGTAGAGAGATCAAGCATCCCCGACACTTTCAGCGTAGCCTTATCATCCGCGCCGGGCATCAATTCGACTACCTTGGCCGGTGAATTTTCGCCGCAATAAGTTATTGTCAACGAAGTACCGCTATATGAAGACTGCTTCAGCTCCGGCAGAGGCTTGTTCTCATCATCCGAACACCCGGACAAAGAAGCGACAGCCAGACATAAAAGTGGAATACACCAACCAGATAATTTCATAGCAAAAGGAGATTCTAATATTTTCATAGCAAAAGGATATAATATCGCAAGACTGGCATCTCGACAAGACTGGCCGAATATCGAGCAGCGACATTCAATAGTATAACAAGCCAAGTCTGCCGAATGTTAAGAAAGACCTTAAAGACCTTAAAGACCTTAAAGACCTTAAAGAGCCGAAAGCCCCGAAAGACCCAAAAGACCTTTAAAGAGCCGATGGAGGCGAGGGAACGATCTCACTCCTTTTCCATAAGCTCCAGAAGCCGCATTTCGGAGTCATCTATCTCCTCTATCAGCGCCTTGACACGATCCGCGGCGGCGGCTATCTCTTCATGCCCCATCTCACCGCTCGACATCTCTGTCTCAAGTCTCTCCTTCTCCTCATACAGACCGGGGAGGCTCTTCTCCAGCTCCTCCTTCTCGCGCTTCTCCTTAAAACTCAGCTTCTCCGGCTTGCGGCTGCGGCGCCCCTCTTCGGAAGCCGATTTGCCGGCAGACGGCGATGCTGCCTGCTTAGCCCTCTGCTCCTCGGCTTTCATCTCGGCCTTGCGCTCCTTCTCCTCCACGGCAACACAATGCCTGTAAGTGGAATAGTCACCGGGGAAGTCGCGCACCTTACCATCACCCTCAAATACAAAAAGATGATCCACGATGCGGTCCAGGAAGAAGCGGTCATGACTCACCACTATGACGCAACCCTTGAAATTCACAAGATAATCCTCAAGCACACCGAGGGTGACGATATCCAGATCATTTGTAGGCTCGTCGAGTATCAGGAAGTTGGGATTGCGCATCAGCACTGTGGCGAGATACAGTCTGCGCAGTTCGCCGCCGCTGAGCTTGCAGATATACTTCTGCTGCGTCTGCGGCGAAAATAGAAAATGGGTCAGAAACTGCGAGGCGGTCATCCGCGTCTTCTCGTCCAGCCGTATCTCCTCGGCTATCTCACGCACAGCGTCAATGACCTTCTTGTGCTCGTCAAATCCGGTCATCCCCTCCTGACTGTAATATCCCCACCTTACCGTCTCGCCAATGTCAAAATGGCCGGCATCAGTGGGCAATTCACCGAGCAGCAACTTCAGGAAAGTCGTCTTTCCCACACCGTTGCCACCTACGATACCGACCTTCTCATAGCGGGCGAATGTATAATTCCAATCATCGAGGATCTTGATATCTCCGAAACTTTTGGACACATGCTTCGCCTCGAAAATCTTGCTGCCGATATATGACGATTTCATCTGCAGCTGCACATTTCGCTCGCTGAGATTCACATGACTTCTGCGCTCGAGGTCGTGGAAACTCTCTATGCGGTATCTTGCCTTTGAGCCGCGGGCCTGCGGCTGCCGGCGCATCCATTCGCGCTCGGTGCGCAGAAGATTGCGCACACGCGCCAGCTCTGCCCCGGCGGCATCGAGCCGCTCCTGACGCTTCTCGAGATAATAGGCATAATTGCCCTCATAGCTGTACATCCGCTCGCTGTCTATCTCAAGAATCCTGTTGCATACCTTGTCCAGGAAATAGCGGTCATGCGTCACCATCAGAAGCGTCATCCTGCGGGTGGAGAGATAGTTTTCGAGCCATTCCACCATCTTGATGTCAAGATGGTTGGTGGGCTCGTCAAGGAGCAGGAAGTCCGGCTCGTCGAGCAATACTTTGGCTATGGCGGCGCGCTTCAGCTGCCCTCCGGAGAGCGTCCCCATCGGCGCCTGCATATCGGTAAGCCCGAACTGTGTCAGCATCTGACGCGCCATATCCGGCGCGCTCCAGTGAGAGTCGTCATGCTCCCGGAGTGCGGGGGTAGCGTAGTCAAGCAGGGTCTGCCCGGTGACAAACGGCGGCTTCTGCGGCAGGTAGCCCACACGCACGCCGTTGCGGTACACTATATTGCCACTGTCCGGAGTGTCTGCTCCGGACAGTATGTTAAGAAGCGTGGTCTTACCCGCACCATTGCGGGCGACCACGCCTATCTTGTCTCCTTCAAAGATACCGAGGGTGACATCGGCGAAGAGCATTCTGTCGCCGATTGACTTTGTAAGCCCCTCTACCTGAAGGCAGCTCAGCATGCTGCTATCACTTCAATCTCCACGAGAGCCTTCTTGGGAAGCTCTTTGACAGCGAAGGCACAGCGGGCCGGATATACGGCCTTGAAATATTCGGCATATACTTCGTTCATGGGAGCGAAATATTCCATATCGGCCAGAAACACAGTAGTCTTGACTACATTGTCGAGCGTAGCGCCCACCTCTGCGAGGATATGACAGATATTCTCGATGCTCTGACGGGTCTGAGCCTTGATGTCGGAGGGCATTTCACCGGTGGCGGCATCGATGGGAAGCTGACCGGACACAAACACGAGATTGCCGGCCTGTACAGCCTGACTGTAAGGTCCGATTGCGCCCGGAGCCTTGGCGGATACTATTTCCTTTTTCATATTTATTTGGAGATATTAAGAGGAAGTCAAATCCAAACTTTCTCAGAATTAAAAAAAGTTTCTATAAGCTGTTTCGGAGATGGCGAAACATTGACGCAAATTTAGCAAATATTCCTGAATTGTCGCAATACTCCATCTCACAAAAATACGTGCCGGAAAAATTTCCGGCACGCATATTGTCTGTATCAGAAGATGCAAGTATTAGATGATACCCTGACCCATCATAGCGTCGGCAACCTTCATG
>CAYSJG010000168.1:0-4527 GCA_964431295.1 uncultured Sangeribacter sp.
GCTCCTGCTGGAGTCCCTGATAGAGGAGGTCGGTGATCTCGTTCTCAATGCCCTCGCTCTCCTCGTTGATCTTGTAGCTCGTCGAGATGCGGAGCTTGGAGGGGTTGTCGATGGTGATGACCTGCACGGAGACCGTGGGGTCGTTGGCCTTCTCCTGGAGGAGCTTGGTGAGGTTCTGCTGCACGGCCTCGCGGTCGACGTCCTTCTCGAACTGCACCACGTAGTTGCGGCCTCCCGAGAAGTCGATGCCCTGGTTCATGCCGCGGATCGCGAGCGAGGCGATGCCAATCACGATCAGGGCGACCCATACGGCCGAGGCGGCCTTCCACTGGCCCAGGAAGTTGATCTTCGGGCTGGTGAGGAAGTTGCGGCTCACGCCGGTTGTGAACGTCATGCCGGCGTTGCGGCCGTTCTTGGTGATGAGGTCGAAGGCGATGCGCGTCAGGAAGACGGCGGTGAAGAACGAGCAGACGATGCCGATGATGAGCGTCGTTGCGAAGCCCTTGATCGGGCCGGAGCCGAATATCAGCAGGATGACGCCGGTGATGACCGACGTGAGGTTGGAGTCGAAGATGGCCGAGAAGGCGTTGCTGTAGCCCTCTGAGATGGCCTGGCGCAGCTTCTTGCCGTTCTTGAGCTCCTCTTTGGTACGCTCGAAGATAAGCACGTTGGCGTCGACCGCCATACCGAGTGCGAGCACGATACCGGCGATACCGGAGAGTGTGAGCACGGCCTGTATGGAGGCGAGTATGCCGAGAGTGAAGAAGAGGTTGAGTATAAGTCCGATGTTGGCGACGAGTCCTGGGATGACGCCGTAGATGGCGATCATGAAGATCATGAGCAGGACGATAGCCACGAGGAATGAGAGGAATCCCTGCTGTATGGCTTCAGCGCCGAGCGAGGGTCCGATGACGTTGTTGGAGACGACGTTGACCTGAGCGGACATTTTGCCGCTCTTGAGGACATTGGCGAGGTCATTGGCCTCTTCGGGGGTGAAATTGCCGGTGATTTCAGAGGATCCGCCGGTGATTTCGTTGTTGACGTTGGGGTAGGAGTATACTCTGTTGTCGAGTACGATGGCGATGGGTCGTCCGATGTTGTTGCGTGTCAGAGTGGCCCATTCGCGGGCACCGCGGTCGTTCATGCGCATATTGACGGTGTTGCCGCGCATTTTGTCAAATTCTGTGGATGCAGAGGTGACGACGTCTCCTTCGAGAGCGGCCTCACCCTTGAGTGCTATGAGCTGCCAGTAGGGAGTGGTGCGGTATTCCTCGTCGTTTTTCTTGACGGGGTTGCCCTGCTCGTCTGTGAGAGGTATCTCCACGGGCTTAACCTCCCAGATGGCGGAGAAGTCGCTGGGGAGCTTGCTCTTGGCGGCGGGGGAGTTGAGTATGGAGTCTACGAGAGCCACGTGGTCAGGGCTTACGAGTCCGATGACGGGGCTGCCTTCTCTCTGACGTCCGCCGAGGAGAGCTATGAGATTGGTATGGT
This sequence comes from uncultured Sangeribacter sp., assembly GCA_964431295.1. Lineage (GTDB taxonomy): Bacteria > Bacteroidota > Bacteroidia > Bacteroidales > Muribaculaceae > Lepagella. The sequence goes on from CAYSJG010000168.1 coordinate 1,492, forward strand.
TGACGGTGTCCTGAGCGGCGTAATATTCAGCGAATGCGTTGAGCTCTGGAGCGATTTCGTTGTAGTTGTAGACCTCGAAGAATTCGAGATTGGCGGAAGATTTGAGCAGGTCGGTGACACGCTCGGGCTCCTTGACACCGGGGAGCTCGAGGAGGATCTGACCGGTCTTGTCCTGAAGCTTCTGGATATTGGGAGCAACGACGCCAAACTGGTCGATACGAGTGCGGAAGATATTGAATGCGGCGTCGACCTGTGATTCAACCTGCTGCTGTAGGGCGGCAGTGACTTCAGCGTTGGAGGCGCCGGATTTGAGTTTGCCGAGATATTCACCCTCTTTGGAGAAGAGAGTGATCATGGAGCCGGGCTGGAAATTTTTGGCTACATTGTCGATGAAGTCCTTGTCGGAGCGGTTGGCGACCTTCTCAGCCTTGGCGATAGCGTCGTTGATTGTGGCGAGCTGTTGTTCGCCGGCGGCATACTGACGAAGGATGTCGGGGACGGAGATTTCAAGCACGACGTTCATGCCGCCCTTGAGGTCGAGTCCCATGCCGATTTCCATCTTTCTCACCTGGTTGTAGGTATATCCGAGGTAGACCTTTTCTTTGTCGATGGAGTCGTTGAACTGCTTGAGTTTAAGCTTGTAGACATCGTTGGTGACATCGTCGGTGCCTGCCTTTTGTGCGGCGTATTCCTGAGCTGCTTTCTCGTAATGTGATGTAACGAATGAGAAAGAGATGTAGAAGCCGCAAATGAGGATCAGGAGCACAGCGATAGTGCCGATAAATCCTTTGTTTTGCATTTTTGTGGTTGTTATGTGTTTGTTTTAATTATCGAAAGTGTAATTATGCAAATATGTGATACAGGGGGGTTTACGCGCAGAGAGCGAGTAAAACCCTATGTTTCAGCTTGCAAATATAGGATATTTTTCGGACTCTGCGAAATTTTTTTGTATAGAAAATGTCTTTGGAGATGATATTCAGATGATATCGAGCATGCGTCGTGCTACGTTGTGAGGTGCGAAACGGTCGGTGACGCTCTGTCTCATATCCATGCGAAATTGCGGGAGTCGTGGCGAGAGTGTGACGTCGATGGCTGCGAGGAGTGCTTCGGCGAGTGCTTCGGGAGTCTTGTGTGTGGCGATAAATCCTGTGATTCCGTGGTCGATGATGTCTCTCTGGCCTCCGGCGTCGAATGCTACGGGTATGCATCCGTATGCCTGTCCCTCCACGAGTGTGCCGGGGAGTGTCTCGTAGTCGCTGGCGGAGATGACGATATCTCCGAGGCTATAGACTTCCGGCAGTCGCTCCGGCGAGATTCTGCCGAGGTGTCGGTGAGGGATGGGTAGTCGGCTGAAGATCTGCGGGTCGCGTACCGAGCCGTATGTGATCAGCTCTATCCTCTCCTTGAGGTCGGGCCTGAGGGCGATGGTGTGCTGAAGTGTGTCGACGAGCGTGGGCCATCCTTTGATGGGGGTGTCCAGGCGGGCGGCGCCGAAGATGATGCCTATCTTATGATCATGCATGTCGGTGTCGGTCGATCTTAGCGGTGATTTTATGTCGAAGGGGTTGGGTATGACGACCACCTTCTGATGGCGGAGGAGTGTGGAGTCGGCGGCTTTGTTGGCGAGCCATCGGCTTACGGGTATGAAGGTGATGCGGCGGTTGGCGGCAGCGTGTCCGCTGTAGAGTGCGGCTTTGCGTCCGAAGGTGTCGCGTCCCATTTTCGAGCGCGGGGATAGCGGGCAGTGGAGGCAGTCGTCGGCGTCGGCGAAGTGCGTGCAGTCGGCGGCGTGGTGGCAGATACCGGTCATGCACCACATATCGTGCATGGTCCAAGCCACCTTCTTCCCTTGCGCAAGCAAGCGCCGGATACCCTTGAGTGAGATCATCCCCTGATTGACCCATGAGAGTATGACGGTGTCGGCCTGACGGGTCCAGGGATGACGTGAGATATCTACTCCGCACTCCGCGGTATCGATGTCGAAGAGATGACGTTGTGAGAGGCCGTTGCGGATGAAGATGATGAGGCGCTCCATGAGGAAAGCGGCCTTGAGCCTCCGGGGTGAGGCGGCGAGTGCTACGTAAGGGGAGTCCGAGAGTTTTTCAGCCACGAGCATACGTGCGTCGACACCTTCCTCGCGGAGAGCGTTCATAAGTCGGAGCGTGACAACGGCGGCGCCTCCTGTGGTGTCGGACTTGCAGACGAGGAGGATCTTGCGCTGCGGCGCGTCATTGCTGTCGCTGCGGCGGGTATGCATCGTGTCGGAGTCGGTCATTTGCGGATGTAGGTGACGAATCGGTATGTTATGCCGTTTTCGGTCATCGGTTGTGAGGATTCTTTGACGCTCCACACCTCCGGGTCGATTTCAGGAAAGAGCACGTCGGCCTGAGGCTCAGTGGCTTCAATCAGAGTGATTATCATGGAGTCGGCCAAGTGGATGGCCTGCTGATATACGGATGCTCCTCCGATGATGAAGATAGCGGAGGTGTCGTCGGCGCTTTGTGACTCGGCGATGGCTACCGCCTCTTCGAGGGAGGGTGCAGTCATTGCACCCTCCGGGTGATAGTTCGGCCGGCTTGTGATGACTATATTCAGTCGTCGTGGGAGTGGTCTCTTGGGGAGCGACTCCCAGGTGTTTCTCCCCATGACTACGGGTGCGCCGAGTGTGGTGCTCTTGAAGTGGCGGAGGTCGCCGGGGAGATGCCAGATGAGGTCGCCGCGGATGCCGAGTTCGCGCTGCTGTCCTACGGCGGCTATTATTACTTTCGGGAGCATTTTTTTTAATTAGGAATTAGGAATTATGAATTACTGACCTCTGACTTCTGGGCTCTGCCTTCTGTCTTAGACAGATACTTGTGCTTTGATGGGGGGCCAGGGGTCGTAGTCGGTCAGTGTGAAGTCTTCGTATTTGAAGTCGAAGATATCTTTCACTTCGGGATTGAGGATCATTTTCGGGAGCGGTCTCGGTGTGCGCTGCAGGAGTTGGTGCACTTGGTCGAGATGGTTGAGGTAGATGTGTACGTCTCCGAATGTGTG
>CAYSJG010000169.1:0-4516 GCA_964431295.1 uncultured Sangeribacter sp.
ATCCATTCGGAGTCACGCTTGGCCAGGTAGTCGTTGACGGTCACCACATGCACGCCTTCGCCGGTAAGGGCGTTGAGAAATACCGGGAGCGTGGCCACAAGGGTCTTACCCTCGCCGGTGGCCATCTCTGCGATATTGTTGGAGGGCTTGTCGCCGTTCATCATGCCATGGAGCACCTGTCCGCCGATGAGCTGCACGTCGTAGTGGACCATATCCCAGGTGATCATGTTGCCGCCGGCCATACATGAATGTTTGTAGATGGCCTTGTCACCTTCGATGGTAAGGAAGTCTTTGCCGGCGCCGGCGAGGTCGCGGTCGGCCTGAGTGGCGGTGACCTCCACGGTCTCGTTCTCTTTAAATCTGCGGGCCGTCTCCTTGACTACGGCAAACACTTCGGGGAGCGCCTCATCGAGTTTGCGGGCATACATCTTGAAGCATTCCTCGCGGAGCTCGTCGATCTTCTTCCAGAGGGGCTCGCGCTTGTCGTATTCGAGGGTCTCGATCTGCTCGCGCAGCTTGGACATCTCATCCTTGTAGCCGGCGGCTTCGCCGCGGATGTTGTCGCGTATCACGTCGATACGGTGGCGTATGTCATCGTTGGACTCGGTGAGCAGCTGCTGTGAGATAGGATTGATCTCTTTCTCAAGGCGCTGCCACAGCGGGCGTACCGCCCGCTCGCTTTGGTCGCCGAAGATTTTCTTCAGAATATTGTTCAGTGCCATTTATGTCGTTGCGTTTATTTTCGCGTTTGTTTTCGTTTGTATGATCTGAATATGCGTGTCTGTGGGGGATGTTGCCCCCGATATACATCAAAATGCGCCCCGGAGAAAGATGTCTCCGGCGCAGATTTCGATAACGACCACAAATATAATGAATTTTTTTGTAATTACGTAGTGCCTCAGGGGGTAACTCGTAAATTCAGCGGTCGTGCGCATACTCCGTTGGGACTGCGGATATGGAGTATGGAGCAGACGGTGGGGGCTATCGCGGCGGCGTCCACGGGGCGGTCAAATGTGCGCGCTGCCACTCCGGGAGCCATGATGATGGCCGGCGTGAGAGGCGCGGAGTTGCGCATGGGAGTGACCGTGGATGGGTATGACTGGTCATCGACTACATTCCATCCGGGATTGAAATATAGATAGATGTCGCCGGCCTTTTTAGGATCGAGCGTGAGTCTGAGACGCTCGTTGTCACCGGAGGTGTCGGCGAGGATCTCGGTGATGGTGCGTGCGGATGCCACACCGCTCATCTTCACCACAAATTCGCGTGCATCCTCTCTGACATCGGCCAGTCTCAGCCCTTTCTGCTCTATGACGGCTTCGTCGAGATAGATCTGGCGGTGATGCACGGCGGTGACATAATCGCCGTTGCCATATTTTGCCGAGAGATAGGAGTTGAGGAGCGATTCAAGGCGCTTGAGCGAGATCTCGCCGCCGGGGACGCGATATTTCGGGTCATCGCGCGTAGCATCGTTGTAATATCCGGTGGAGCAGACGAATATGACGGTGTTTTCAAGGCCGGCCTTCCGGTCGATGACATCAAGAAGCCTCCCTATCTCGGAGTCGAGACGCAGATAGGTGTCCTCGAGTTCCAGGCGGTAGTCACCGTCGGTCACTCCGCCGAAGGGTCCGGCTGAGTACGCTACGTTGATCATGTCTATGGCATCCCCGCGGCTGCCGAGTCCCAGGCTCTCTATGGTCTCGATGGCCACATCGGTGACTTCACGGTTGCCGGGAGCGGACTGGGCGAAGCGGGTATAGACATTCTTGTCGGAGCGTGAGAACATGTAGCTGAAGGGGTAGTGCCTCTTCTGCGCGGGTACTCCGGGATATTTCGCCACATCCATGACGGGTTGCCAGCGGATGGTGTCGATGCGCGAGGGGAGCGGGTTGTAGTGGTTGCGGCGTGTGATATGTTGCGGCAGGTCGCGGTAATAGGCCGTGCTGCACCAGTTGCCGCTCTTGTCGTCGAGCCACAGGGCTCCGTTGCCCGCGTGGCCTGCCATGATGATGGCTGTCTGCGGGTCGGCGGCTACGGCGTATACGAGGCCGAGCCCTATGCCGTCGATGGCCACTTCATCGGAGATCGTGGAGAGTTGCAGCGGTGAGGGGGAGAGCTGGGTGTCTGTGTAATTGCCCAGTGTAGAGGGGTCGGAGAGCGCCGGAAGGGCGCGCCGGGTCACCGGGTCGTAGAGATATGCGGATGACACGCCGTTAAACGCCGGACGGCTGCCGGTGTAAATCGCAGCAGTGGCGGTCGGAGAGTCCTCCACAAGGGCGCGGAAGTCCACATCAGGGAGGTATGCGCCGTTGTCCATGAGCCGCTTGAAGCCCTTATTGCCGAAGTAGTCGCGCAGATATTCCAGATAGTCGGTGCGCAGCTGGTCGACCATGATGCCTACCACAAGGCGGGGACGGTCGCTTCCGGCGATCGCCACGTTGATGGTAATCAGTCCCGTCACCACGGAGGTGATCAATCTGTGGAGCCGGCGGCGTTTTGCCGCCTCGGGCTTCTCCCGCCTGTCGTTGTATGGATGATTGGATATGATATGCATCTGAGATATAACGTGCAGCCGATTCTTAAAATTGCGTTGTCTCACTTCAATTCTCTCATTTCCTTCTCTCACACCCTTCTCACTTCTATCTCATTTCTGTCTCTTGCGTGCAGGACTCTTCGCGCTCCGCCTCCCTTTATCTTTCCCTCTTGACTGCGTCCTGACGCCCGGCGTCTTTTCGGGTGTATACTGGGCTCCGGAGAGGATATAGGCGGCGCAGAGCACGAGATCGGCGGCCATCATGGGCCAGATGGCGGCGTTGGCGCTCTGCGGCTGGAAGGGCCAGATGATCGCCGGCAGCACGCATAAGAGGATGTTGATCCATATCATGGCGGTGACAGCCGGTCGGGCACGGCGCACCCACAGCAGCGCTGCGATTATCAGCTGCAGGGGATTGAGCCAGAAGGAGAGGATGTTGGGGGAGGTGGCGTAGTGTGTGGAGACAAATACCAGAAACCATATCACGCAGCCCGCAGCTCCGAGCATTCCGAAGTAGAGCGAGTACCACCAGCGTGTGAGTCGTTTCTGTCGCCAGTCATACAGTCCGATGACGACCGACAGCAGAAGGATTAGCAGGGAGAAGAAGAGGGGGGAGAGCAGGAAGGGGGTCGGGGAGAGCCTTGCATCGGTGCCCTGATACAGCACGCGGCGCTCCTTGACGAGCGCACGTCCGTCGTCAAAACGGGCTAAGGAGGCGTGGCGCTCGAGCTCCATGGGCACGAAGGTCTCTTCGCGGGCGCTTATCGGCATATCTATGCCGCTGCCGAGCGACAGATCTATCCCCAGCTGATACCACGGATACCCGCGGTGATAGTGGCGCATCGCTTCGCGAAAGGTCCTGAAGCGTGTCTCGCCGGGATAGTTGACATCACGGGCCGTCGCCGAGTCCACCATCGCCAGTATGCGTGTGGCGCAGTTGTCGCGCACATAATTGTAGCGGTATGTGCGGTTCTGCCTCAGAGAATTGATCTGCAGAAGCCGACGCAGATGCTCCGTCTCTTCCGGGAGGAGATTGAGGTCCTGCTCCACTACTGTGGAGCCTCTCTGCTGATACTCAGGGAGAAAATATATGAATGGATAACCCATGACCATATAGTCTGTCTCCCCCTTGACGAAGCGGTATACGAAATTGGGCGTGTTGAAGTCAAACACGCCGTAATTCCATACCGAGTCCACGAGTGTCCCGTCCTTGTCGACGCCGCGGATGCGCAGCGCCTCATGGCCGCAGAGCTCGTATACCTCCGGGCCGGGATAGCAGGTGATCAGGCTGGCTGTAAGTTCTGCCATGGCGCCCGCTGCGGAGAGCAGCGCCATGGCAGTCAGGAGTATCAGCTTGCGGAGCATGCGTCAATATTCGCAGTTTTTGGGATAGCGGGGGAAGGGGATGACATCGCGGATGTTCTGCATGCCGGTGACAAAGAGTACCAGACGCTCGAATCCGAGTCCGAAGCCGGAGTGAGGCACGGTGCCGAAGCGGCGTGTGTCAAGATACCAGTCCATACCTTCAAGACCGAGCTCATTGATGCGGGCGGAGAGCTTGTCATAGTCCTCCTCGCGCTGGGAGCCGCCGATGATCTCGCCGATGTTGGGGAAGAGCACGTCCATGGCACGCACTGTCTTGCCGTCGTCGTTGAGTTTCATGTAGAAGGCCTTTATCTCCTTGGGATAGTCGGTAAGTATCACCGGCTTCTTGAAGTGCTCCTCCACCAGGTAGCGCTCATGCTCGGAGGCGAGATCCACGCCCCAGTATACGGGGAATTCAAATTTGTGGCCGCTCTGCTCGAGGATCTTGATGCCCTCGGTGTAGGGGAGACGCACGAAGTCGTTGTCCACTACGAATTTCAGCCGCTCCGGCAGCTCCTTGTCGAAGGGCTCGGCCAGGTAGGCTATGTCGTCGGCGCAATGCTAGAGAGCATAGTTGATTCAGTATTTCACAATTTCTTCCGCGAGATCCATGTTGTC
>CAYSJG010000170.1:0-4504 GCA_964431295.1 uncultured Sangeribacter sp.
ATATCAACAATTAATATCCGTTTTTAAGGGCTGACTATATACATTAGTAATTTCTATCAAGTGCCTGCTATGGCGGGTGCGAATTTAGTCGGACGTCGTGAGATGGCCGGCTTTATTTTTTATTTTTTTGTGAGATATGATCTTATTTGAATAATTTGATTATCTTTGTCAGAAATAATAAGCAATGCGATATTAGGCGATGCGGTATTAAGCAAGCTCTATCATAGAATTCATAGAATTAGCGAGTTTGGGCTCTAACCCCGGTAAAAACAGGGCTCAGTAGATATAGATAATGCATAGAAAAGTTACAATCCAGGGGGTGGCAGGCTGTTATCATGACGCAGCCGCCCGCCAATATTTTAATCGTGAACATCCCGATGATACTATCGAGACGATAGCCTGTGACACATTTCCGGCCATGTTTGCCCAATTGGAGGCTGATGCTTCCCTCATCGGGATAGCGGCGATAGAGAATACTATTGCCGGGGCATTGCTGCAGAATCATGAGCTTCTCCGCAAGAGTCCGCTGACGGTGGTCGGTGAGTTCAAGATGCGTATATCTCATGTGCTTGCCGCTCTTCCCGGCGAGAGTACCGATACGTTGGAATCAGTATATTCTCATCCCATGGCGCTGATGCAGTGTGAGACATTCCTGTCGCAGCATCCCAATCTTAAGATGGTGGAGCATTTCGACACTGCCGGTGCGGCGCGTGACATTGCTGAGAAGAATGATGTGCATCATGGTGCGATCTGTGGAGAATATGCCGCGGAGCTGTATGGACTGCAGGTGCTGGCACGAAGCATAGAAACCAACAAGAGAAACTTTACCCGCTTTCTGATACTCGCCGATCCGCTGATAGCGCCGGAGCTGCGTCCGGCCGACTCCGAGCTTGACAAGGCCTCGGTGGTGTTTACCCTTCCCCATACTCAGGGCGCACTCTCCAAGGTACTCACCATTCTCTCATTTTATGATATGAATCTCTCCAAGATACAGTCCACACCTATTCTCGGACGTGAGTGGGAATACAGATTTTATCTTGACCTGACTTTCGACAGCTATGCGCGATATCTGAAGGCGATTGACGCGGTGCGTCCGCTGATGAGCGATTTTCGTACTCTCGGAGTGTACCGTCAATGTCAGAATCCGGTCTGATATAATTATAAATAGCTCAAGGAAGCGCTCTAATTTAAAGAATAGATGAAGAAGAAGATATTGCCTGCCGACAGGGTGGCTGAAATACAGGAATATTACTTTGCGCGCAAGCTCGCGGAGGTAGCGTCGCTCAACGCTTCCGGTGCGGACATTGTGTCGCTCGGCATAGGTGGGCCGGATATCAAGCCGGCAGACAGCGTCATAGAGACTCTGGTAGAGGAGGCGCGTCGTCCGGACTCGCACAGTTATCAGAGTTTCGGCGGTCTGCCGGAGCTCCGTCAGGCCTTCAGCGATTGGTACGCCCGGTGGTATGGCGTGACGCTCGACCCCCGGACGGAGCTTCAGCCGCTCATCGGGTCGAAGGAGGGTGTGATGTATATTTCTCTCGCACTCCTTAATCCGGGCGACGGTGTGCTTGTGCCCGATCCGGGCTATCCCACCTATACTTCCGCCTCCAGAATCGTCGGCGCGACAATCTATCCATACGATCTTAAGGAGGAGAAGGGTTGGCAACCGGATTTCGAGGCGCTCGAGCGTCTGCCGCTCGATAAGATAAAACTTATGTGGGTGAATTATCCTCATATGCCCACAGGCGCTCCGGCGTCGCGTGCGCTATTTGAGCGCATCGTGGATTTCGGCCGACGTCACGGCATAGTGATAGCTCATGACAATCCGTATTCTTTCATACTCAATGATAATCCGCAGAGCATATTGAGTGTGGAGGGGGCCCGGGAGGTGTGCATAGAGCTCAATTCGCTCTCCAAGAGTCATAGCATGGCCGGATGGCGCGTGGCTATGGCGGCTTCGTGTCCGGAGATGGTGCGGTGGCTCGTGAAGGTTAAGAGCAATGTGGACTCTGGGATGTTCCGTCCCGTGATGAAAGGTGCCGTGGAAGCTCTTCGTCAGCCTGCCGAGTGGTATCAGTCCATCAACAACGAATATAGCCGCAGAAGAGAAGTGGCGGAAAAGATCATGAGGGCGGCCGGATGTGAGTTTGATCCCCGCCAGCGCGGCCTTTTTCTCTGGGGGCGCGTGTCTGCGGAGGATATGGACGGTGAAGCCCTTGCCGACAGATTGCTCTACGAGGGAAAAGTGTTTGTGACTCCCGGCATCATTTTCGGCAATAACGGCCGTAAGTATATCCGGATATCGCTCTGCGCGCCCGTCGCGGAGCTGGAGCGTGCTCTGGAGCGGGTAAAAGCTCTCGGTATAGGGGGCTGAGTGAGCAGTTTTTCCAATGTGAAAAAATTAAAAATTCAGATGTTATGAGTGCTGAAAAGCTTGAAGATATACGACCTCTATTTGATAATTTGCCCCGTGAGAACGAGTTGTTGGTGATCGCCGGACCGTGTGCGGCGGAGACCGAATGTCAGACGCTGGAGACGGCGCGTCAGCTTGCCGGCTTCGGTGTGAAAGTGTTTCGCGCGGGTATATGGAAGCCCCGTACGCGTCCCGGAAGTTTCGAGGGAGTCGGTGAGGCCGGCCTTCCGTGGCTGAAGAAGGTGAAGGAGGTGACCGGGATGCCCGTGTCCACAGAGGTGGCCAACCGGCAGCATGTCATGGCCTGCCTTGACGCCGGTGTCGACATGCTGTGGATAGGTGCGCGTACCTCTGCCAATCCTTTTGCCATGCAGGAGATAGCCGACACTCTTGAAGAGGCCGGTGTGGACATCCCCGTGCTTGTGAAGAATCCTGTGAATCCCGATATCGAGCTGTGGATCGGGGCTTTGCAACGTATCTACAATGCCGGCATACGCCGCATCGGCGCGATACACCGCGGATTTTCGGTATATGGCAAGCATCTCTACCGCAATATGCCGCAATGGCATATCCCGATAGAGTTGAGATTGAGGTATCCCAATCTTCCGATCATTCATGACCCATCGCATATCGGCGGAAAGCGTGAGCTGGTGGCTCCTTTGTCGCAGCAGGCGCTCGACATGGGGTTCAACGGCTTGATAATCGAGAGCCATTGCTCGCCAGACGAGGCGTGGAGCGATGCCGCCCAGCAGCTTACTCCCGAAGTGCTCAATTTTATACTCAACACTCTGGTGGTGAGACGCGACAAGCAGACCACCGAGAATCTCACCCTGCTGCGTCAGCAGATAGACCGTATTGACAACGAGCTGATGGAGGTGCTTGCAAAGCGAATGCGTGTGAGCCGCGAGATAGGACGCTACAAGAAGGAACACCGTATGCCGGTAGTTCAGGCGCAGCGTTATAACGATGTGATCCGTTCGCGTGTCGGTATCGGCACTGAGATGGGTATGGATGCAGAATTTTTAAAAACCATTCTTCTGGCTATACATGACGAGTCTGTGCGCCAGCAGATTGAAGTAATCAATGACCGCACAAAATGAAAATACTGATATTGGGCGCCGGCAAGATGGGCGCATTTTTCTGCGATCTACTCTCATTTGATTATCAGCTGGCTGTATGTGACAAGGATCCGAAGCGACTGAGATTTACTTATAACGCATTGAGATTGACCACACCCGGGGAGATATTGGACTTTAATCCCGATCTGGTCATCAACGCCGTGACTCTCGGCGATACAATAGACGCCTTCAACCACATCCTGCCGTTGATACGCAAGGATGCCATAATAGCCGACATCGCTTCCGTAAAGACAGGTTTGCCGGACTTTTACAGAGCGGCCGGTCATCCCTTTGTATCCTCACATCCGATGTTTGGTCCGACATTCGCTTCTTTGTCCAATCTGGCGAATGAAAATGCCATAGTCATTACAGAGGGAGATGAGAGAGGACGGCGTTTCTTTCTGGAGCTTTATCGTAATCTTCATCTGAATGTGGTGGAATGTACCTTCGACGAGCATGATCTCTCCACTTCGTATTCATTGTCAGTCCCCTTTGCCTCCACGCTTGCTTTTGCTTCGGTGATGGAGCCTCAGCAAGCCCCCGGCACGACCTTCAAGCGTCATCTCGCGATAGCCCGCGGTCTTATGAGCGAAGATGACAGATTGCTGACGGAAATACTCTTCAATCCCCATACACCGGAGCGTCTGGAGAAGATTATCGCGGCTCTCGACCGACTCCGGGAGATAGTGGAATCCCGTGATGAAGACACACTTTTGCGATATATCTCGGATGTGCGCGGCCGTATCCTGTAATGCGCCTCAATCCCTTCCTCCGAGTGATAATAATCACATTCTTAGCGATTAAGAAAAGAGCCTGATAAATGAATATAGGGGTCAAGTGTCCTAAAAGAAATGCCGGCAATCAACTATTGGATTGATTGCCGGCATTCCTTTTATGGAGAGCGGTAGGCGAGGCTCGAACTCGTGACCCTCAGCTTGGGAAGCTGATGCTCTACCAACTGAGCTACTACCGC
>CAYSJG010000171.1:0-4465 GCA_964431295.1 uncultured Sangeribacter sp.
CTGACCGAAATCTGCGACCCCTGCGTTAACATTTTTTGTGAGATGGGGTCTTAGATTATTAATTCTTCAGCCACTCTTCAAAATTACATTATTTGTAGATTGAAGACCAATGATCAAGACTCATAGGAGCCAAATAAATGATAGTGATCAAATTTGACTCTGCATCTGCTTCGACATTAACAGACGCTGATTTTATCTCAGACACGTATAAATTAGCCATCGTTCTCATATTTGCGCCATAAGTGGCGACGTTATTTTGAGATAACGAATTAATACCGTCGAAATACAATTCTGCAATCTCTGTTACCAATGGGAATGGCTCTACATCTACAAAAGATAGAAAGTCTTTTTTGCCTACTATAATATCAGGGACACTATTATAATAATTCTTGCAACGGAATGAATTAATAAAATCTATCTGCTCGTCTGAAAACACCTCATTCACAGTCCCTGCCGGAATAACGACACCAGACTCTAACTTTTCCAAAGCCATATTATGAACAAGCGCCATTTTAAGCTCATCATCGGTATTTTGTACGAGTAACTCCGGATAACTATTCTTCACTAATTGAACACGAGAAGTAAGTTCATTTGAATTCCATGAAACTGCGACAGCTTTTGTAACATCAGATAGAGTATATTGATTGTACTCTGGTAAACCGGGCCTTGAAAAAGTTTGTTTAATCACCGACCATGCGGAATATGCTACAGCGTATATTGTAGAAGTCAAGACCGCAGTCTTAAATTTCCCCAATAAACCTTTACCATGCTTCCATCCGAATGAAAACCCATTTTTTGCGCCTCTTGCATCTTCTGACACTACGATTCCCCAATCGATTGACCCACGTGTAATCTCAGCATTATTAACTTCGGTATTAACTGTACCCTGAATTGACCTGAGACTATCATTTATCTCTTGCAAACGGTTTAACAATCTCTGCTCATCCGGATTGAATTTGTTAGTTTCAGTAGAGGACTGAGCCTTCTCGTTGTTCGAGACAATTGCCAAATCCTGTTCAGTTTCATTCGTGCATCCTACAAATGATAGGAAAGAGACGAACAATATTAATAAAATCGGATTCTTCATACTCAAGATTTTAAGTGGATTAATATACGCTTGCAACGACAAAGATAAAGCACCGAGGAATATAATGCAAATTCAAAATAAAAAAAACAGCAAAATATGCTGTATAACACAATTCCTAACACAATTCGCCTTGACATCGCAGGCATGTAAACACAGGTACCTGCTTTGCTCAGTAAAGTATTTAGAGCGCGAAAATTTAAGGGATATGGCCTATGTGAGGCGGGCGGTCAGCGTTGGCCCCAGAGGAGTTTGTTGCGGAGTGTGGAGGCGAAGTTTTCCGAGGGGCGTCGCATTACATTTACCTTGAACGGGGCTTTGCGGATGCTGATGGTGCTGCCTGTCTGCTTGACGTATGATACTCCGTCGAGACTGACGCGATAATGTCCGGCACGCGATTGGGTGATGGCTACGAGCTCCGAGTCGCCGGCCACCACCATGGGACGAAGCGTGAGGGTATGCGGGGCTATGGGAGAGATACAGAGCGTGTCGAGCGTAGGCTGCATGATGGGTCCTCCGGCGGAGAGACTGTAGCCTGTGGAGCCGGTAGGTGTGGCGACGACCAGTCCGTCGGCCTTATAATCCGCCAGAAAGATGTCGGCGAGGGAGAGATGCACGCTTATCATCGAGGAGGTGTCATCCTTGAGTATGGCCACATCATTCAGGGCGTATGGGAAGATCTCCTCCGGCATATCCGGGTCGGTGATCTCAAGCACTGTGCGGCTCTCCACATCGACATCTCCGCTGAGGAGCGTATCCACAAGCGAGGGGGTCTCCGATATGGCGTATGTGGCCAGAAATCCCAGATGGCCGGTATTGACGCCAAGGATAGGTATCTGCAGACTGCCGATCCAGCGGGCGGCACGGAGAAATGTGCCGTCGCCGCCGATGCTTATGGCCGCGTCGGCGTCCTCTACAGGAGCGTCGGCAATCATACATCCGGCCGGAAAACTGACACCGGCAGCGGCAAGATAGTCGGCGAAGCGCCGCTCCACCCATGAGAATACCCCGGCGGCGGAAAGCCGTCCAAGCAGTTCGATTATCTGAGGTATATACTGATCTTGATGGCGATGTCCGCATACAAGCACTCTCTTCACATTTCGCACCATACCGTATCAAATATTGAGCATTGCCTGAAGAGCGGCGATGCGCTCGGAGAGGATCGCCTCCACCGGGGCATGATGCTCTCCGGAATATATCACTGTGTATCCGTGGCGCTCCAGACTGGAGATGACATTCTCCGGCTCAGTCGTGCGCACTCGCAGTGTGACAAGCAGAGTATCCCCCTCCCCGGGTCGGGAGATGAGGTCCACCAGATGCACGTCGGCATCCTCCACCGCCATAGCCAGAGCAGAGGCTGAATAGTCGGAGGCGGGACACTCCACAGTAATTACAGAGCTGTCGTCGCGCGGGACGATGAGCCGTCCGAGCGCTTCGAGCATTGATCTTTCGGTGACCACTCCGGCCAAGTCGCCGCCGACCTCCACACCGAGTCTGCGGTCGGGAGAGTCGAGCAACAGCGGCAGAGCGTCGAGCAACGGCGTATCGGCGCTTGTCCTGCAACCGGGACGCTGCACGGAGGTGTCGCAATCCTGCGTCATCGCCGAAAGGACCGTCATGGAAGAAGATATTGTGTCAATTGCCGTCATATCGTACTGTCGGGAGTCTTGTCTATTAAAATTTCTTATCAATCTATATGAATTTTAACAAGTCCGCACACTTATTGGATTAAAATCATTAAATTTGCGGACAGACGGGAGAGAGGTGTATCTCCTCCCGAAATGTGAAGTTACAAATTTTGTGCCAATAATTCGCAAAATTTCAATAAAATGAACACACGACTTAGCGTCAATGTCAATAAAGTGGCCACTCTGCGCAATGCACGTGGCGAAAACAATCCGGATGTGCGCGCCTTCGCACTCCACTGCGAGCAGCATGGCGCTCAGGGGATCACTGTGCATCCCCGCCCTGACGAGCGTCATATCCGCCGCTCGGATGTGCGCGAGCTAAAGGAGTGTCTTACAACTGAATTCAATATCGAGGGTTACCCCTCGGAAGATTTTCTCGCACTTGTGGAGGAGATTCGGCCGGCGCAGGCCACTCTCGTGCCCGACAAGCCTGACCAGCTTACCAGCAACGCCGGCTGGGACGTCATCGCCAATATGGACGCGCTGCGAGGCATCTGCGACAGGCTTAAGAGAGCCGGTGTGCGTGTGTCGATATTCGTGGATCCCGATCCTGCACAGGTGGAGGCCGCAGCGGCGGCAGGCGCTGACCGTGTGGAGCTCTACACCAAGGCGTATGCCGACAATTACGCCAAGGATCGCGAAAGTGCCATAGCGCCTTATGTCATCGCCTCGCAAAAGGCCAAGGATGCAGGTCTCGGACTCAACGCCGGGCATGACCTCAGCCTTGAAAACCTCAACTACTTCTACCGCACTCTCCCGCATCTCGATGAGGTCAGCATCGGACATGCGCTGATCTGCGACGCGCTCTATCTCGGCATCGACGAGACGCTCCGCAGATACCGCGAGTGTCTTGAATAGGTCAGAGGTCAGAGTTAAGAGGTTAGAGTTAGGAGGTTAGAGTGAGTAGGGGAGAATTTTGTTTTAGAAATTATCGACATTATTATATCTTATGGAAACTATGTCACTCTGGTCGCTCGTGATGGACGGCGGCTATATCATGATACCGCTCGCCATCCTGCTGCTGCTCACCATATATATATTCACTGAGCGGAGTATAGTCATCACGCGGGCCACCAAAGAGGACCCTACCTTCATGAACCGCATCCGCGACTATGTCCACGAGGGGGATCTGAAGAGCGCCGAGAAGTTGTGCCGCAATTCCGACACACCTTACGCCCGCCTTATCCTCAAGGGTCTGCAACGTATAGGACGTCCCACCCAGGATGTACTCGCGGCTGTGGAAAACACCGGCAATATCGAGATTGCCGCCCTCGGCAAGGGGCTGCCATGGCTCTCCACAACCGCAGCCGGAGCACCGATGCTCGGTTTTCTCGGCACGGTGATAGGCATGATCGACGCTTTCTTCACATTGGCCAAGGCCGGCGCAGCCTCCAATATCAGCCTCCTCTCCGGAGGTATCTATCAGGCGCTCGTCACCACTGTGGCCGGCCTCATTGTCGGCATCATCGCCCTGTTTGCCTACAACTGGCTCGTGGCACGTATCGGACGTGTGATGAACAATCTCGAGGCAAAAAGCATGGAGTTCATGGACCTGCTCAACGAGCCCGCATAGGTCTCGAGGACACAATCTGTTACAGACATGGCACTCAAACGACAGTTTCAGACACTCGAAACCTTCTCGATGTCGTCGCTGACGGATGTTATCTTTATGCTGCTCATATTCTTCATGGTC
>CAYSJG010000172.1:0-4448 GCA_964431295.1 uncultured Sangeribacter sp.
AACATTTTTTGTGAGATGGGGTCTTAGTTTAGCTATTTATTAAGCAATATCGCTTCCAAGACACAAAATTACAATATTTTTTTTTATTTTTGCATTTATTGAAAAAATGTGTACCAATCAAACTTGATTAATAATGAAATTACTGCCCAAACAAGCTTACAGCCTCCCGGTGGTGGGAAAGACCGAGGAGGGTAACAATCAGTATTACATTGTGGAAAACGATGGTGTGGAATATCGTATAAGGCTATATGAGTTTCAACACAATCGTCCGGTGCCTGAGCAATTGCTATGCCGGATAGTGCCTCTTCAGGACGGGAGCCTGATTCTGTCGCAGGATTATTCGATGTTTATTGACGAATTTTACAAAGTAGGTGGCGTCTATCCTTTCAAAGTGACTTCAATCCATAATGTGCAGGGTCGGAAAAGCTATAAGATACGCGACAAATACGGCTTCAATTTCCGCCTTCTGGACCATAGCGACGCTCACCTGAACCTGTATGAAGAGATAGAATGCAAGGTGACGAGTATAGACGGATGGAAGATGCGTACCCGTCTTGTGAATCATGAAGCAGCCGTGAGTGCGTATCCCTTTTATACGGTCAATCATTTTGTACAGATAGTCGGCGACAAGTCGATAGTGCGTCTTGGCGAGCGTGCGCTGCGCAAAAGTCCTCTGCTGAATGAGGCCCTTGAGTCATACGAGTCCAAACAGGGTATATGGCTGCTTTACTTCATGCGTGTGGCCAAGAAACATTTTCGCGCCGAGAGTCTTAGCTGGCAAAACAGCCGCAGGGTGATAAAGGCTCTTGTGGATGTGTCGCTATATATTCTCGAGGGGAGCGACTATCTCAAAAATCTTGACATGACGCGGAGACGCCGTTCGCGGGAGATTCTGGAGAATTACATCCGTCGGAGCACCACTCTGATAGAGGCTATAGA
This sequence comes from uncultured Sangeribacter sp., assembly GCA_964431295.1. Taxonomy (GTDB): domain Bacteria; phylum Bacteroidota; class Bacteroidia; order Bacteroidales; family Muribaculaceae; genus Lepagella. The sequence continues at coordinate 940 of CAYSJG010000172.1, forward strand.
TATCATACATAGCGGTGATGAGGAGAATGTGATAGGCGAAATCATCTCTAAGATGAAAAACAGCGGTTATCTCTTTGATCCTGCGAAGAAGCTTGAGCTGCTGATCTCAATCTTCAAGCTGAAGCCGGAGATAGTGGAGAGCAATATGACGCAGATTCTGGAAATCATCACCGAGGGAAATCACGCCAACTGGACTCAGGAGCCTTTCCGGTCAGCCTTCATGCGTCAGCTTGACTTCTATGTGCGGCTTGTGAAGGAGAAGGCCGACCGCGCATCTTATGAGGATTCCCGCGGGCGCATGCAGATCCAACGCATGATGCAGGCACTTGCCATCCGCGCCCTGATGGCGGGGAAGTATGACCACAACAGTTATCTGCAGGTGGACCGTTCGTCACTCTTCCGGTATCTTACTTATGAGAATGTGAACATCGGTCATCAGCTTCTTGAAAGGGCCTTTATGTCCGTGACGGATTCGGCCAACGAGTCACCGGAATACGGCTGGAGCGACATCAACGATCTGAAGAAGCTGTCGCTGCTGCTCTCCCGCGGGATAGACAATACAGCCAAGACAGTGACCACTCAGGTGTATGAAGGCACAGACGCCACTCTTCAGGTGACCAGTGACCATATCCATATCTCTTCAATCCACAAGAAGAAAGATCTCAAGCCGGTGCTGCCCAAGGATCTGCTGCCGTGGCACGGGATACAGATCTACTGCGCCGGCAAATTGCCCTCTGCTCCCGGGGAAGGGAGTCATCTGGAAAAATACCGTTCCTTCTGGCGTGATGTGGAGAGAATGCTGTTTCATCCGGATTTCAACGAGCTCTCGCGTCAAAACGAGCATCCCAAGTCTCTTCCGGAGGTCCATGACAGGGTCAACATAGTAGTCGACGCGCCTGTGGAGGGGAGCAACAATACTTTCTACTGCCATATTGTAGAGGAGACTCTCAAGGGGGAAGGTATCATACGACTCGGGAATATGGTGAAATTCATCAACTCAGTGACGGACTGCTCCATCTTCTGCAACGAGGAGGGGAATCAGTATATCTTGCCGGCCGATGTGATGAATATCCGCAAGGACGGCAGCATCGAATTTTCAATGAGCGATGTAGTGTCCGAATATCTTGAGGCCCTCGATTACGGCTCTGAGCTGACATGCATGGTGCTGGGCTCGATGCCCAACTACCGCGACCGTGACGGCCATGTGTCCAAAGGGTATATAGGCTTCTCGTCCGACGGTGACTCAGTCATGTGTCTGTATGACGGAGAGGATCCCGGACTGACGATAGGTAGCGTGTTTGAAGGGAGTGTGGAGTATATCTCCGATCCGAAATACAACCAGGTGATCTGCAAATTCAGAAATCGGGTCTCCACGACGACTCCCTTCACGCGCGACGATGCCTTCAGGAAATTTCTCTACAATATCAGCGACGGACAGGTGCTTGCCTATACTCCTGGTCCGGAGGATGAGGAAGAGGAGGAGGATTACCAGTTTGTCGGCATGGAGGAGGATTGCGTGCGTGAGCTTATCCGCATAATCGACCGTGTGGCCACTCTGGAAAGCAATTATATCAAGGTGTTCAATTACCTCTCTTTCTGCCGTATCATGGCTCTGCTGCTCGGCGATGAGGAATTGGCGGAATACTATTTGCGGCGCTTCAACTTCCTTCGTTCGCTGGAGACATTCGTGGACTCGGGTGTGATCCGTACCGATGATCTGCGTCTCGATGACGAGGAATATATGGATTATCCCCTGATACGTGACCGCGCCAAGCAGATGCGTGTGCTCAGTTATTTCGACAAGCCGGAAAACAATGATCAGCTGTGGGAGATAATCAGCGAAGAACATAATGAAAACACCGTGGCGCTGGCCAAACTGACTCTTCTCTCGAATATGTCGATGGAGTTTGAGTTTAATGCGGATATGCGCAGTAAAATCAACCGCGAGATGTCGCGTCTGCTAAAAATCGAGGTATCTCTGCCGGAGCTGGTATCTTTCGGCTCGGAAGAGACGCAGACACTCGAGTTTAAGACAAGCTATCTCTATGATCAGGAGAATCATTACGATCCGGACCGTCAGGCCGACCATATAGCGGAGCGCGTATGCGGATTTCTCAATTCAGCTCAGGGGGGTAGTCTATATATAGGAGTCAACAATTACGGTTTTGCCTCCGGTCTCGACCAGGATATGTCATCTCCGTATATGAAGAGCTACGCCCGCGGCAATAAGAATCCGGAAGATGTGTATGACCTGAAGGTGCGCAACGACCTTCGCTCCCGTCTGGGAGCGGTGGCCAATGAATTCATATCCTCCAAATGGATTGGCGCCGGCACCAAGCGTGTCTATCTTATCGAGGTTAGCCCTTGTCCTACGCCGATATCCTTCGAGGGAGCTTTCTGGATACGTCAGGGCACTTCGACCTACCGCCATGATTTCGATGCCTACAACAAGATAGTGAGGGCGCGCAAAAGCGCGGCTTCTCCGGAGGCGGTGTCCCAGCCGTCAGCCGCAGATGATACGTCAGCCGCCGTCAGCTCTTATGACAACGAGGCACTCTCCGAAGTCCCGAATGATCAAAACATAGAGCCTGTGACCGCTCCCGATACCGTCACAAAGGAAAGCGCGGTGCAACCGATGACAGAAAATGTGTCAGAGAGCGAGGATCTGAGTCACTCTTCCGGCACAGTCTACAACGGCAAGACACGTCCAAACGCACGCAATGAGTGGGAAGAGAATTATATAATCCCGGACTTCCAGTTGAATTTCCTCAGCGACGGCCAATATAATATCACCAAGGAGGTCAACTGGGAGACGGAAGACTATCTGGCCATCCGCAACAGTGAGATGCCGTTGTATATAGTGCTTGTATATGATGATGGCGGTGTAATCCGCGTGCCGGTGGCTGAGGTGGCCAATAAAGATTATGACCGCCTGTATGCCCGCTATAAGGACCGTCAGCTTATATTCGCTTCTATAGGGAGTCAGGAGGACAGTCTCTTTATAATGTACAATCAGGGGGACAAGCAGGTGGCACGCGTGGAGCAAATCAGCGACCTCAAGTCGGGAAGCATGACTGACGCTCCGGAGTCTGTCACCACCGGCGATTATGACTCTGTAGCTACATGCGATATTATCCCTGCCGGAAAGACGGACAAACTGAAACCTCTTATAAAAATATCACGAAGCAAGACGGGCAACGGCATGAATGCCATAGTCAATCGCCAACTTAATTCTCTCGGTGTGTCGCTTTCGGGAATTAGGAATTAGGAAATAGGAATTAGGAAATAGATAAATTTATATATGAAATTTAAAAGGATATTGCTTAAGCTCTCCGGCGAGTCGCTGATGGGAAACCAGGGATACGGTATAGACCCGACGCGTCTTGAGGCCTATGCGCGTCAGATATGCGCGGCCGTAAAGGAGGGAATGGAGATAGGTATAGTAATAGGTGGCGGCAATATATTCCGCGGACTCTCGGGTGCGGCCAAGGGTTTTGACCGTGTGAAGG
>CAYSJG010000173.1:0-4355 GCA_964431295.1 uncultured Sangeribacter sp.
GCATGTTGACATTGACGACTCCTTTGGAGCCGTCAGGGCGCTTGAATTTGAGGAAAGAGTCGGGGAGACCTATTTTCTCTACTCCTCCTTCGGCGAGCACTTGCTCGTTGTCGCTCTCGAAGAGCTTGTATTTTACACTGCTTGAGCCGCAGTTGAGCACAAGTATTTTCATGATTTATAGTAGTGGAAAGTGGTATGGTCAGAGTTGCTTTTCGCCGATGGCCTGATTGCAGGTGACGATGATGGTATTGACGATGTCGTCGACGGTGGCGCCTCTCGAGAGGTCATTGACGGGCGCTGCGAGTCCCTGGAGGATAGGTCCTACAGCTCCGGCTCCGGCGAGTCTCTGTACGAGCTTGTAAGCGATGTTGCCAACCTCGAGGGAGGGGAAGATGAGGGTGTTGGCATGTCCGGCGATGTGGCTGTCGGGTGCTTTCTTTTTGGCTACTTCGGGCACGATGGCAGCGTCTGACTGCATCTCGCCGTCAAGCTGAAGTTCGGGTGCGAGCTCGTGTACGAGTTCTACGGCGTTGCGTACCTTGTCGACTCTTTCGTGAGATGCGGAGCCCCAGGTGGAGAAGCTGAGCATGGCCACTCTCGGATCAAGTCCGGCGATATTTTTTGTTGTCTTGGCGGTCTCGATGGCGATCTGAGCGAGCTCTTCAGTGGTGGGATCGGGCACAACGGCGCAGTCGGCGAATACGAGCATGTGGTCGTCGCCATAGGGGACGTTTTCCGGAAGGAGCATGATGAATGCTCCGCTGACCACAGAGATGCCGGGCTTAGTCTTGAGTACCTGGAAGGCGGCGCGCAGCACGTGGGATGTGGGGCTGAGAGCTCCGGCGACCATGCAGTCGGCGTCGCCGGCCTTGATCATGAGGCATCCGAGATAGAGTACGTTGTGTACCTGTGCTCTCGCGTCGTCGATGGAGACGCCTTTCTTTTTGCGGAGCTCGTAGAAGAGTTTTGCATATTTTTCAGTGAACGCCTCGTCATCGGGATTCACGATGGTGGCTTCAGATATGTGCTTGAGTCCGAGCTTGGCGGCCTCAGCCTCAATGGCTTCGCGGTGGCCTATGAATATTACGTTGGCGATATTGTTTTCGATAATACGGTCAGCGGCCTGCAGAGTGCGGGGCTCGGTGGATTCCGGGAGCACAAGTCGCTGAGGAGCGGATTGTGCTTTAGCGGTCAGACGGTCGAATAGTTTCATCGGTTCTATTGTATTTAAGGTTGTTATGTTGATAGCGCTCTAAGAGAGAGTTTGAATTCACTCTCTAAATCTTCGCCTCCTGCATCGTACATTTCATGTAAGACGGGTCGAATTGTGTTCTTTTTCTCCCCGTCGCGAGTCATGCGTAAGTGTGAAGGTCTGACTGCAAAATTAATCATTTTTGATAATCGGGGGGCTCTTTTGTACCTCTATTTTTCGTGGTGACGCATTAATTTGCTAATTTTGTCCTCAAAATAGGTATTGTGTGAGAATCATCAAGCGATTGCATCTGTTTATGCTGAAGAGTTTTCTTCCGCTGTTTGCGATGACATTTTTCATCGTGCTCTTCATTGTGCTGATGCAGTTTTTGTGGAAATATATAGATGACCTCGTAGGCAAGGGGCTGTCGGTCGATGTGCTGGCGGAGCTCTTTTTCTATGCGGCGGTCTCAATGGTGCCGATGGCGTTGCCTCTCGCGATATTGCTTGCGAGCCTGATGACGTTTGGCAATCTTGGCGAGAAGTTTGAGCTTACCGCCATGAAGGCGTCCGGGATATCGCTGCTGCGTGTGATGTCGCCGCTGATTGTCGCAGTGTCGCTGATTTCTGTGGGTGCGTTCTTTTTCCAGAACGATATTTTGCCCAAGGCGCAGGTGAAGATGTGGACCCTGCTCTTCTCGATGCGTCAGAAGAGTCCGGAGCTGGAGATTCCGGAGGGGGCGTTTTATGACCAGATCGCGGGATATAATCTGTATGTGAAGGAGAAAAACCGTGACAACGGCAAGCTGTATGACGTGATGATCTACGATGTGTCGCGCGGTGGTGACAATGCCGCCGTGATAACGGCGGATTCCGCGGTGCTGGCGATGACTCCGGAGATGAAGCATCTCTATCTTCATCTCTGGAAGGGTGAGCAGTTTGAGAATCTGCGTGACCAGAGCCGTTCGGCTACTGCCAATGTGCCGTTCAGGCGTGAGTCTTTTTTTGACAAGCAGATTCTCATCCCCTTTGACGCGAATTTCAACCGCATGGACGAAGGGGGTATGCGCAAGCAGTATGTGGGTAAGAATATTTCGGAGTTGCGTCATACGATGGATTCAGTGACCGTGCGTATCGATTCGATAGGCGATATGTTTTCGCGTGATATAGCGGGCACCACTTTTGCGCTTGCCAATGTGCGCCCTCAGAGGATGGGCGAAGTGGAAAATGCAGTCGGCGATGTGGCCGGTAAGACCGGGGGTAAGGCTGGGGGTGGATCGCACAAGAGTCAGGCCGCGCCTTGGGAATCGGCGCCGGCGGTGGATATGGACTCTCTGCTGGCCTCTCTGACCCCGTCGCAGCGTCTTGAAATCCTGAACAGTACTCTGAATCTGTCGCAGCGCCGTCAGTCCGAGCTGGAATTTCGCGCGCAGACAGTGGCAGATGAGAAGAAGACTCTGCGGCGTCATGAGATAGAGCTGATCAAGAAATTCACACTGTCTGTGGCGTGTCTGATATTTTTCTTTATCGGCGCTCCTCTGGGTGCGATAATCCGCAAGGGTGGTCTGGGGACGCCGTTGGTGATATCAGTGCTGCTCTTTCTGGTGTATTATATCATCGACAATACGGGCTACAAGATGGCCCGTGACGGGCGCATAGATGTATGGATAGGTATGTGGCTGTCCACCTTTATTCTTGCTCCGCTGGGCATTTATGTGACTTATAAGGCCATGAATGATTCGGCGGTGTTTGACCGTGACAGATATATGGCCTTCTTCAGGCGCATATTTGGTGCTCGCCAGCATCGTCAGCCGAGATACAAGGAGGTTATCATCAATGATATATCCATGGACGAGGCATTGCGTCGTCTGGATGGTCTGATATCCGGTGCGAAGCGTGTGGAGCGTCTGCTGCGGGCGCGTCCCGGCTATCTTGCTTATTGGCGGCGAGGCATCGGTGCCCGCGGGCTGGTGCGGCTCAGCGAAAATCTCGAGCAGACCGTGGCGTATCTCAGCGACTCGTCCAATCCTGTGGTGGTGACCCGTTTGGCGGACTATCCTCTGCTGCGGCGTCTGTGGGTATACCGTCCTTTGCGTCATCGCTGGTCCGGATATATGATGATGATTCTCTTCCCGATAGGTGTGCCGGTATATCTCGCCGGTCTGAGAGCACGCCGTATTCTATTATCGGATTTGCGCTTCATAGTGGAGCGGTCGCAGTTGGTAAAGGAGACACTTGCAGAGAGCGGGTGTCGGGCAGTTGCATATATCAATGCGGATTAGTACCTTTGCAGGTAAGACCACTTACTGAGTGAAGTATGAATATATTCTCGCGAGCCTCGCAGGCCATGAAAGACCGTCATGCCACCATAGCATTTGTGGTGGTGAGTGTCGCGCTGTTGGTCACCGGTATATGGGCATACCACAACTTTATGGTTTCCCCGCCGTTTGTGGATCCGGAGCGCTACCCGGTGCGTGGCATAGATGTGTCGCGTCACAACGGTATGATGAATCTCGATGCGGCGCGTGAGGATGGCATAGAGTTTATCTTTATCAAGGCCAGCGAGGGGATGAATCTGCGTGATCCGAATTTTCGTCTGAATTATGAGAAGGCCTCCCATGCCGGCATGAAAATCGGGGCATATCATTTCTTCCGGTTTGACGCGGACGGTTTTGCTCAGGCGCGCAATTTTCTGCAGGCGGTAGGTGACAGGGCTCTCGACCTTGATATGGTGATAGATGTGGAGACGGCGGGCAATCCGGAAGTGCCGATGGGAGAGGTGCGCCGTCGTCTGCGTGACATGACCGAGTATCTTTATCTTTGCGGTCGGCGTGTGATCTTCTATACCAATCGTGAGAATTACGAGATAGTGCGTGATGCCATGCCGGGAGCTCCCTTGTGGATATGCAGCTTCAACCGTATCCCTATAGATGCCGAATGGATATTCTGGCAGTATGATCATCACGGCAAGGTGGCCGGTATCCGCGGCGATGTGGACCTTAACACCTTTGTGGGCTCCCGTGAAGACTGGGAGCGTTATCTCTCAAAAAAGTCTCTGTAAAAAGTAAAAAGCCTCCGCAGAGGATGGGGTCTAAGACCCCATCTCACAAAAAAATGTTAACGCAGGGGCGACCGATTTTTGATGCAGGTCAGCAAGTTGAAGA
>CAYSJG010000174.1:0-4341 GCA_964431295.1 uncultured Sangeribacter sp.
CTCGATCATCTCATACATCTTGCCTGTAGGCTCTCCGACTGCCAGACCGCCGATAGCATTGCCGTCGGCGCCCTATGCCGACACCTCCTCGGCGGATTTGCGCCTCAGATCCGGATAGACACATCCCTGTACTATCGGGAAATAAGCCTGACGATAGCCATACAGCCCTTCGGTCTCCTGATAATGCTTCCAGCCGCGCTTGAGCCAGCGGAGAGTCAGATCCAGCGATTTGGACGCATAATCATAATCAGACGTGCCCGGAGGACACTCGTCGAGCGCCATCATGATGTGCGCACGTATCACACGCTGCGTATCCACCACATTTTCCGGAGTGAAAAGATGCTTCGACCCGTCAATATGGCTTCTGAACCATGCTCCTTCCTCCTTGAGCTTGCGATTGGCAGACAGACTGAACACCTGAAAGCCGCCGGAATCGGTAAGTATCGGCCTATCCCAGCCGTTAAACTTATGCAGTCCCCCGGCCTTACGAAGTATATCCAATCCCGGGCGCAGGTAAAGATGATATGTATTGCCAAGAATTATCTTGGCGTCTATGTCGTCGCGGAGCTCACGAAAATGCACAGCCTTCACGCTGCCCACTGTACCCACAGGCATAAATATCGGCGTGGGTATCACACCATGATCTGTAGTGATCTCGCCTGCACGGGCTTTCGAGTCCGGAGCCGTCGCTTCTATTTTAAAATCCATATATATTTAATTTACAAATCAAACCGACAGAAAGCGGCATGCACTTTTCAGACCGGAATATTTTATGTAAAGTTAGCAAAAATTTGTGAGACCAAGGGATACAAGCTCTTCATATCCCTGACGGAAATAGTAGCGCTCGAAGTCCTTGGGCCTGATAATCCTGTCGCCATCCGCCACTATGTCGATATCTATGGTGACCCTCCCTTCAGCTTCGGGACCATGCTCACGGCCTGTGGAGGCTTCATACTCCTTGATAAGCCGGTTAAACTCATCCGGGGGGAGCATAGTATCTGCCACGGCTACGGCATTAAGATAATGATTGCGCTCATTGTCGGCTGAGGCGTGCAGGGGAGCAGTGGCATACGGAGTGGAGAAGAAACAGCTCTCGGCCGTCTCTTCCATCCATGCCAAGGCCTGTCGCAGCCGTTCCTCCCGAGGCTCCATATTAGTGCCGAGCGACACAAGATATCGATGCATACCTGACATTGATGTAAAAATCCGATAGATACAACGTCATACAGGCTGCGCCGGCGACGGATGCACATCTCCGGCGGGACGTCGTAGAGTTATTACCGTGATCTCCGGGACAGCACCGCCGAGGCGATAGGGCATACCGACCTCGCCGGCTCCTATATTGACATAGATATATTTCGGCGAGCTACCCGCGGCGCCCGCTTTATCGCCGGAGCGACCGGAGTCACCGGAGCCGGCGGCCTTTTCCCCTCCGTCCTTCACATAGAGTCCGCTCCACTCCTCATACATCAGGGAGGAGGGACTCCAGCGCCACTTCCCCGCCTGCAATATCATCTGCATTGCATGGGTATGTCCGGAGAGAGTGAGATCCACATTGGAGATTTTGGACGCCTCGCGACGCCAATGCTCAGGATTATGCGTCAGCAGTATCTTGTATTTGTCGTCATTAAGATGATGCACACTGTCGCGGGAGAGCGGAAGCGCATCTGTGAGGTGTCCGTACTGATGGAAAGGGGGCTCTCCCCAGTTTTCCACTCCCACTATCATTATAGTATCACCATTCTGACTGAGGTAGGTGCGACTGTTATTGAGCATGCGCCATCCTATCTGCCGCTGCCATGCCTTCAGCAATTCGAGATTGCTCACCTTGTCCGCGGGATTCTCCCACGACACATAATCGCCGTAATCATGATTGCCCAGTATACTGTATACACCGTAAGGAGCTTTCAGCCTTGACAGTGTACTCAGAAACGGTGCGAGCTCGGTAGTCTCTCGGTTGACGATGTCTCCGGTGAAGAATATCACATCCGGCTTCTGAGCATTTATGCTGTCCACCAGCCGACTTACGAATCTTGTATCACCGTCCCATGTGCCCACATGCAGGTCCGAAATCTGCACTATGCGGAAGCCGTCAAATCCTTCAGGCAGACGCTCGCTCGCTATTGTGACCTCCTTAACATCAATCTTATGGCGTGTCACCAGGACACCGTACCATAAGTATATGAATACGAAAACAGCCATAGGAAGTCCGGCATAGAGTCCGAGACGCCATGGCCTGCCGTGCCAAAGCCGGCGGATGTCGCCTATAAGTGAAAATACCACATACACCGACTTGGCGGCATATATTGTCACAAGCGCATACATCCCCCACATCACCACGGATATATCCTTGCCGGCCATGCGATAAGGATATATGAGCAGGCATGCAAACAGAATCCATATTATCAGCGTGACGACAAGGTATATCATCGACGGCAGGCGACTCGGGGCACGTGTGCCCGTACGGCGGTTAGTGATACGTCGACGCTTGCCGCCGCGCTTGCCGAAAGGGAAAGGTGTCACTCCGCATCCGCGCGCTATATCGCAATAGATATATAAATCTATCAGAAAAATCAGAATCCCCGCCACCAGGGCCGTGATTATCGGTATCCGCATATCTCAATCGGTCTAAGCTACTCAATACCTCCGAGTATGGCCTTGAGCTTGTTTTTCAAAGGATTGGCATACATAATCAGCATCATCTCCATCATATAGTCCCGCTCCTCAACAGTGACATTGGAGAGCTCCACCTTATCAAGCTGCCGGTTGAAGTATTGGATCACTTCCTCCTTACGCTCAGGAGTATACATATGCTGGAATCTGTCGGTGGAGTGCAGGATGTCGTATGCCACATAGTTGATGGTAAATATCTCATAGCTGCGGTGGATGGCCTGATCCACAAGTCTCGCCACATACTTGGCGGAGGTATTGGAATCCTTGAACTCGCCGAGCTGGTCGAGACGAGTGTTGATACGCGGCGTCAGCTGGAAATGCACTTTACCTTTAAACTGCAGCAGCCCCGTCTCCATGGAGAAGAGGTCATCGCGCTGGGTTTTCTTAAAGTCCGGGTCGCGGCGTTTCAGCAGAAACTCCCGCGCCTTGAGATAGTCATTGGGGTCATACTCATAGCTGATGGCCACCGGCATGAGATTTATCTCCTTGAGTCTGTCGAAGAAGGAACCGCCGCCAGCGAGCGCGAGCATCTTCAGGAGCGACTCCTGGGTATGGTCGGAGGAGTCTTTGGCACGCCCCTCGCGCTGAGCTATCCAAACGCTCTCGTGCTTCTCCAGAAGCGTATAATGGATATACGCGCTGAGCTGCTTGGCGGCCAACAGACCTTCGCGCAGGCCTGTGTTGCGCTTTACGATGAAACTCTTGTTGAGCCTTACCAGGTCATTGATCCAGGGATAGATCAGCAGATTGTTGCCGATAGCCACCTCCGAGGTAGGGATGCCGCGCCGCAAAAAGGTGAGGTTGAGAAACGAAGCATCCAGTACGATGTCGCGATGATTGGTGATAAAAGTATAGCTCACCGAGGGATTCAGATATTTCACCCCTCCCAGAGAGATGCCCGATGTAGTTGTCTTGGCGAGCATCTCCATAAAAGGAAACATTATCTGATGCTGGAAATCATACTTATTGTCAATCTTCAGAAGGTCGTCCACAAGAGTGGGGACGTCATTCTCCGGCATGGTGTATTTCAACACATGCTGGAATCCGAGCTCCTTGACAAGCTTCTCCATAGTGGAGTGAAACACCTTGTCGTCATAGGGGGCGATCTCTGAAAAATCGTAATCCTGAGTATTCATGATTCACTTAGTTTTGCCGGCGGTATTCGCGCCATTTTTCGAGAAGAGACTGCATGTCGGCAGGCAGGTCGGAGTCGAAAAACATCTGCCGGCCTGTCTTGGGGTGTACAAATCCGAGCGTCTTCGCATGCAGAGCCTGACGCGGACATATTTTGAAGCAATTCTGCACGAATTGCCTGTATTTGGCAAATGTAGTGCCCTTGAGTATACGGTCGCCGCCATATCTGGCATCGTTGAATAGCGGATGACCCTGATGCTCCATGTGGACACGTATCTGATGCGTACGGCCTGTCTCAAGCACGCATTTGACCAGGGAGACATACCCGAAATCCTCGAGCACCTCGTAATGGGTCACCGCATGCTTCCCTATCTCGGGGTTATCATACACTGCCATACGTAGTTTGTCACGGATGTCGCGGGCTATGTTGCCGCTGATGGTGCCGCTCTTTTCCGCAAATGAGCCCCACACAAGCGCGCGATATTCCCTTACAGTCGTCTTGTTGAAAAACTGTCTGCCCAACTCCGTCTTGGC
>CAYSJG010000175.1:0-4308 GCA_964431295.1 uncultured Sangeribacter sp.
ATGAAGGACACAGGTATAAACACGAGCATCATCACGAGCGTGATGGAAATGATGGCCGAGGAGATCTCATTCATCGCATCAATGGCGGCCTTTCTTGCTGACTGGTATCCCTCGTCGAGCTTGGCATGGACCGCCTCCACCACCACAATGGCATCATCGACCACAATCGCGATCGCGAGCACCAGAGCGGAGAGCGTCAGAAGGTTGATGGAGAATCCGAATATCAGCATCAGGAAGAATGTGCCTATCAGCGCTACCGGAATAGCGATCATAGGTATAATTGTGGAGCGAAAATCCTGCAGGAAGATAAATACTACGAGGAATACCAGTATAAACGCCTCAATCAGAGTCTTGATAACCTCATGCATGGAGGCGAAGAGAAATTCGTTGACATTCATGGTAGTCTCTATGACGAGACCTTTGGGAAGCTCACTTCGGAACTCATCGAGCTGCTTCTCAATGGACTTGACGACCTGAGTGGCGTTGGAGCCAGGCGACTGGAAAATCATGGCCGCACAACCGATATGTCCGTTGGCCTTGCCTGTAAATCCGTAGGAGAGACGACCGAGCTCGACATCAGCCACATCCTTGAGACGAAGTATCTCGCCGTCGGGAGTGGCGCGGACGATAATGTCGGAGAACTCCTTTTCATCCTGCAGACGTCCCTTATACTTCATGATGTACTGGAAGGACTGCTTCCCTTGTTCGCCAAACTGTCCCGGTGCGGCCTCTATGTTCTGCTCTGCAAGAGCGGCCGTGATGTCGGTAGGCATAAGCTTATACTGAGCCATGACCTCAGGTTTGAGCCAGATACGCATGGAGTAATCCGCGCCCATCACCATGGCGTCACCGACACCGTATATACGCTTGATGACCGGGATAATGTTGATGGCCATATAGTTTTCTATAAACTTCTGGTCATAGCTGTCAGTAGGTGAGTACATGTCAAAAACGACGAGCATCGACGACTGACGCTTCTGAGTGATTACGCCGACCTGATTGACCTCCGATGGGAGGAAAGATGCGGCCTTAGCCACACGGTTCTGTACATCTACTGCAGCCATATCGGGGTCTGTACCGGGTTTGAAGGCCACAGTGATGGTGGCCGAGCCGTTGTTGGCAGCCTGCGAATACATGTAGTCCATGTTTTCCGCACCGTTGATCTGCTCTTCGAGAGGAGCGATCACGGAGTTGAGCACCGACTGCGCGTTGGCACCCGTGTATGTAGTCGAGACCTGAATGGTAGGCGGGGCAATATTAGGGTATTGCTCGATAGGGAGCGAGATCAAGCCGAGGATACCGAAGATCACGATGAATATGGAAATCACCGTAGAGAGCACCGGACGGTTGATAAATGTGGATAGTTTCATTTGTTGCTCTTGATAATACGTGAGTGATTGATGAGCCTAAAGGTGCGGGATTACTTCTTGGGTGTGATCTTCATGCCTTCCTTGACTGAGATGCCGACACCTTCAGTGACTATTCTTTCACCGGGCTTGAGTCCTCCTTTCACTATATAATTCTTACCGTCATTCTGACTGGAGATTTCAATAGGACGCTGATGAACGATGCTGGAATCATTGACCACGAAGACAAACTTCATGTCCTGCACCTCGAAAGTAGCGTTTTGCGGCACGAGCATCGTAGAGCTGTAAGTATTGGGGAGTAGGACATTACCGGTGTTTCCACTGCGAAGCATACCGCTGGGATTGGGGAAGATCGCCCTGGCCTGTGCCGAGCCGGTGGTGGGATCAAGCACTCCGGAAACAGAAATTATACGTCCAGGCTCGCCATATATTTCACCATTGGCGAGTCGCAGACGTACGGCAGGCAAAGAGTCGATAGCCGCCTGAATGGTGCGTCTGCCATTGTCGGTGAGCGAAAGAAGCTCTTTCTCGTTGATGGAGAAAGTGGTCACCATATCACCATTGTCTGAAAGTATCGTGAGCAGAGTGCTCGGACTTACAAGAGTACCCTCTTTATAATCAACTTTTCCTACGATACCTGCCACCGGAGCTGTGACACGCGCATAGGCGAGATTCTTCTGTGCGCTTGTGAGGTTGGCCATAGTGGCGTTAAGCTGTGCTTTCGCACTGTTAAGGGCGTCTACAGAAGTCTGATAAGCCGGGGCGCCGATGATGTTTTTGTCAAAAAGTATCTTATTATTGTTGGCATTGGTCTGAGCCGTATTGACGTTGGCCTGAGCGACCGCCACCTGAGCGCGCGCGGCATCTACGGCAGCCTGCAGCTGAACCTGGTCGATCTGAAACAGCAACTGGCCCTTGGCGACTTTCTGTCCTTCTTCTACATATACCTTGGTTAGAAATCCGGACACTTGCGGACGTATCTCCACGTCATTCTCGCCTTGTAGAGTAGTGGGGAATTCTGTGTCGAGCACAGCTTCTGACTCGCCTACTGTCATCACAGCAAGCTCGGGAGCGGGCTGCTCCTGTTGGGGCGCCTTCTTACAGCCTCCCAGCATTACCAGCGCACCGGTCACGGCGCAGGAAATCAATTTAACAGTCTTCATATTCTATGTTTAATATACTAATATTCTTATGGATATCGATGCAGCATTACTCGCATTAATGCGCATCGTCATGACTGGAACAGATTCTTAAAAACTATTTTTCAAGAATTAGTTTTCAAAATTACTATTTTTTTTTTAAATATAGGGGATTGCGACAAAAAAAAGTCACAATCCCCAATGCTATTCAATATATCTGAGATTCTATCCTCATGATATGCTACGCGCACGCAGATTACTCTTCTTTATCGAAAACAGGAGGCACTCCGGGATCGTCGTCATCAAGCTGCTTATCCGCAGGAGAGGAGTCAGGATCGCCGGCATTATCAGACTTATCCTTATGATCTAAAGCCTTGACATTATCTTCGCGGACTTTATTAGCTTCCAGCTCTTTATTGAGCTCGATGATTTCATCAGTGCGGCTCTTCCACTTACGGGGCCCGAGAATAGCCTTGACGTCCTCATTGTAGATGACCTCCTGCTTCACAAGCATATCACGGATACGATTGTGCTGCTCGCTATACTCACGAAGTATCGACTTGGCACGCTCGTACTGCTCGTTGACAATTCTATTGACCTCTTCATCAATAATATGTGCGGTCTCTTCAGAGTAGGGCTTCGTAAATCCGTAATCCTGTCCGGTGGAATCATTATAGTTGAGATTAGGAAGCTTGGCACTCATGCCGTATACAAGGACCATCGAACGGGCGATTTTGGTACACTTCTCGAGGTCGTCGGAAGCACCGGTGCCTACTTGCCCGAGGAATAAATCCTCGGCGGCGCGTCCTGCAAGCAGACCGCACATCGTATCCTTGAGCGCCTGTGTAGGTATGATCTGACGAGCTTCCGGAGCATACCATGCAGCGCCGAGCGCCCTTCCACGGGGCACGATAGTCACTTTAACGAGCGGATTGCCGTACTCAGTCATCCATGTTACAGTAGCATGACCGGCCTCATGAGTCGCTATCGAGAATTTTTCATCATTGGTGATAACCCTCGATCTCTTCTCCAGACCTCCCACAATTCTGTCGATAGCGGCCATGAAGTCGGAGAAGTCCACACTCTGCTTGTTATTACGCGCTGCGATAAGAGCAGCCTCGTTACATACATTGGCGATCTCAGCTCCGGAGAATCCCTGAGTCTGACGAGCGAGCGCCTCCACATCCAGATTGGCGTCGACCTTGATATTGCGCAGATGCACATTGAATATCTCCACACGGTCTGAGAGCTCAGGGAGATCGACATATATCTGACGGTCAAAACGTCCGGGACGAAGGAGCGCTTTGTCAAGCATGTCGGCGCGGTTGGTCGCGGCCAGGATGATGACACCATTGTTGGATCCGAAACCATCCATTTCAGTGAGCATCTGATTAAGAGTATTCTCACGCTCATCGTTGCTGCCCATGCTGGGATTCTTGCCACGGGCACGACCGACGGCATCGATCTCGTCAATAAACACGATACACGGAGCCTTCTCCTTGGCCTGCTTGAATAGGTCACGCACCCTTGCGGCGCCAACACCTACAAACATTTCCACAAAGTCAGAGCCGGAGATGGAGAGGAAGGGGACATTGGCTTCGCCTGCCACAGCCTTGGCGAGGAGCGTCTTACCGGTGCCGGGAGGGCCAACCAGAAGCGCACCTTTAGGTATCTTTGCGCCGAGATCGGTATATCGTCGGGGATTCTTCAGGAATTCCACAATCTCCTCGATCTCGACCTTTGCCTCTGCGAGGCCGGCCACATCCTTGAATGTCACATGGGTGCCATCGCTTTTATCAAAC
>CAYSJG010000176.1:0-4304 GCA_964431295.1 uncultured Sangeribacter sp.
AATCCCGCATCGGACAACAATGCGGGAACTGATGACGACAATGCCGATGTGCCTCTCAATCTACAGGTCGTATATGAGTTTGCCACCGAATCCCCTATCGAGGAGCTCTCATTTATCCTGCAGGCACGCGACCTCAACAAGGCGGCCGCAGAGATAGCTCTCAAGAAAGACTACGGACATTCGCTGGGAAGCACGGTGCGCAATCACGGTGCCGCATATTTCGGCGACACCCCGCTGGCCCACATGATCAGCTATACCTCCGCAGCCTGCGATGCCCGCATGGGAGGATGCACCGCCGCCGTGATGTCCAACAGCGGCAGCGGCAACCAGGGTATCACCGCCACTATGCCGGTGGTAAGCTTCGCCGAGGATATACACGCTGATGACGAGCATCTCATCCGCGCCTTGATACTCAGCCATCTCACCAGCATCTACATCAAGCAGAGCCTCGGCAGACTGTCCGCTCTCTGCGGATGTGTCGTCGCCTCTACAGGCACCAGCAGCGCGCTCGTGTATCTCATGGGAGGCAATTACGACAATGTCTGCGCCGCTGTCAAGAATATGGTCGCCAACCTCACAGGCATGATTTGCGACGGTGCCAAGCCCTCCTGCGCCATGAAGGTCAGCAGCGGAGTGTCCACGGCACTCATGTCGGCCATGCTGGCCATGAACGACAAGTGTGTCACCTCCTCCGAAGGTATCGTGGACGATGATGTGGACCGCACCATACGCAACCTCACCTCCATAGGCCGCGACGCTATGCGCGCCACTGACCTCTACGTCCTCGACATCATGACCGGAAAAGGCAACTGAAAAAACAGTGAATTTAGACCCTATCCATTAAGACTCCGTCTACTCTTATTGTCACTTTATAGGGTGTCGCGGATTTCCGCGGCACCTTGCTTTTGTAATAGTAGTATGACTTCTGCGTGTCGAAGCTCGGGATATCCACCATTCTTGTGCTGCCAGAGGGGAGATCCCTCTCTATGACCACCTCCCGCTGATGAAGCTGCCGTCCTGACAGGTCAAAATATCCTATTGTCAGCCGAAGCCCCGAGAGCGCCGCGGGGGAGTCATTCACGACCAAAAACGTCTCCTTATTCGCGCTCAGCGACTTGTCATAGCCGCTGAAGCTGACAAGATTGACAATGGCCTGACAAGCGGAGTCCCCGGCATTGATCCATCGATGAGCAGCCTCCCCCGCACCGGACTGTGCATTTGCTCCGGCAGGAGTCTTCCCCGTTTTATCTACCTTAACCTTTACGGCAATCTTTTTCGCCGCACTCTCGACAGGAGAAAATATAAAATCGACGGCAACAAAAGTCACCGCCGCAACCAGAAGATATACCGCAAGCCGCTTCATTGGGATTAGGGATTTGGAATTAGGAATTAGGAATTAGGGATTAGGAATTAGAAATATCGGGTGCGCAGACCGCGACGTGAAGCCGGCAGCGGGTATAGCCGCCGCATCCCCTCCTTGATTTTGTCGGACGGGTCATCTATATCCGGGCGCACACTGACACGCAGACGCCGCCAGAAGAGAGGCAGCACCATCCCTGCGGATATTTTCAGCTTGAGGTCGGGAGTATCTGTGAGCAGCGAAGCGCCGTCGGAGCTCAGCTGCGCGTGACATTCCATCGCTTTGGCGAGCACACCGTTAGTGACACCTGTATATAGCCGCATACTGTAATCACCCCCTACCGCACTGTCAGTGAGCGTGCCGAGAAGCTGACCCGGACGCAGACGGACATCAGCCGACTCCACTACGGTAATATTGTATTGATGGGATTTGCGGGCATCGCGGCGTATGAACACTATTATATCATCGCCGGGATATTCCCACACACCTTCAAGCTCATCGACACCTATGCGGTCAGTGAGCGCACAGGCCTCCGTATAATCGACGGGGGCGTCTGCGACAAAAATATTGTCATCCGCGCCACATACCGACACTGAACTGAATATCAGCGATACCAAGCACAATATGCGACTGACGACCAATATGGGACTCTTCCAATCCAAAATTCAATATTCAATATTATCCTATCATCCTCCGGTAGCGAAGGTATAGGTGATGCCGATAGAGAGAATCTCCTTTAGCATCCAGTGATGCCAGCGGGTGGCATTGAAATCCGATGTAGAATCGAAGCGCGGATAGACATACAGCTGAGTGGAGAGGAAGCGTGTGATCTGGAAATTGAAAGTATTCTCCCAGTCAGCGGTGAAATTCTTATAGTTGGTGAAGAGAAACAACCTCGACTTCCACGAGATATTGTTCCATATCTTCCATGTAAGATTAGCCTCTACGTTGCTACCTATCTCCGAGCGTGTAGTTTTCAAGGGGTCGATATCAAACTGCTTATGATCAATGCGGTCGGAGATGCAGGTCTTGAGATTGTAGGAGACCGGCGATATGGAGACACTCAAGTCGAGTCGCTCCTGAAGAGCTTTCAGCGAATAAGTCATACCCAAGCCGAGATTGAAGTCGGCGGGAGAGAGAAACGAAGCGCTGAGGTCAGGTGAATCCGTGGGATAGGCATTGAAGAGCTGTGTCTTAAACTGCATGGTCAGAGAATAGAACCATTTCTCCCATGCCTTGATACCGGTCTTGAGATTATATTGAAACTGATCCTGGGATATGGAGAATTTATGCAGCGAGCCCTTGGGAGCGGAATTGACCGCGAGCTTGTAGCTCAGCGAGGAGTTAAAGAGCAGCTTCGGATAAAACACTTGATTCAGATTGACATCCCATGCAAAGTCAAAGAGAAGGGAGAGGTAGGAATTGCCTCCCTGATACCAGTTGGTGCTGACGTAAGCCTGCGAGAGATGAATGCCGGTGCTGAATTTGTGAAGCCAGTTGTGGCGTAGCTGGACTATTTCCGGCAGCACGGCGGCCTCGACATCAACCTCGGGAAGGTCGAGGCTTTCCAGAAAGGCGATGTATGAATAATCCTCCTCGGGGAGTCTCGGCGGCTCGGGCACATCCCAAGAAGCATAGTCAATACCGGAAGGATTGGCCAGCATGTACCGATAGCGGACATCGTGGCGTATGCGCTCCTCCTGCAAAGCTATGCGAAACCAAGCGGGAAGGGGATCCGCAGAGGCGGCGGCTCTGTTGGCCTCTTCGGCATCTCTGCCGGCCTCCTCCGCCTTCAGGCGCGCCTCTTCGAGAAGAATCGCCATGACACGGTGAGCCTCCTTGGGGTCGGCCTCCTCAGAGAGCAGAGAGTCCGGGAGCACACACTGCTGCGGCTCATGCCATAGCATCTCGAAGCGCGGCATAACCAATACCGATTTGGGTTGCTGCAGCTGCCGATATCCGGAATAAACCAGAGGCGCGTTAAAGAGCGGAGACACCATATCGTAATGTTCTCTCACGGCCTGAGGCACCTCTATACTTTGCATTATGGAGTCCACATTCACCTCCACAGTGCGGAAGCAGGGCACTGTATATGTATTTCCACGCACTGTCAATGCCGACATCGGGGTAAGGACAGTGATAAGCGTCAGCAAAGCGCATGATACGGCGTTGACGAAACGACTCATCGGATGGTGCATGATGGCAGAATTAATCATGATGGCAGAATTAATTTTGCTATGAGATGTTGTTTTGGATGCTACGGATGCTATGGATGCTTCTGTTGGCCTTTACCGCTCAGGATATCGTCATATTCCGGCGAACTTATGATACGCAAAGCCTCTTTGAATATCGGATCGTGGGTATTGAATACTTTGAAGTATGTGGCATTGTCATAGACATCACGGCCTATAAGCCCTTTTATCACCATGCTGAAGAGCGGGGTACTGCGCTGAAATTCCTCCTCGTTGTATTCCACCTTCTCGGAGTCAGCGAGACTCTTGAGCTCGTCGAGCATCGCGGGTGTCACCTCGAAATTGCTTATATAATCGCTGTCAGTACGGTACTTCTTGAGGAGCTCCTTGCGATGGCCGTCCACATATGAGATCACATAACGGTTGATGAGTCCCTTCGCCATAACATTGCGGTAATACTTGGTATATTCCGTGGTGTTGAGCGGCACAAAGAGATCGGGGGTGATACCTCCGCCTCCGTAGACGGTGCGATGGTTGAGGAGCGTCTCGCGGCGCAGAGAGTCCACATGATGTATGCTGTCCTGATGCATGAGCTCGCCCTGATTAAAGCGTTGCTCTATATCCTTGCTGTAAGCCTCTTCATCCCCCTTGGCATACGGCTTCTGTATGTCGCGCCCCGTGGGGGTGTAATAATGTGCCACAGTGAGCCTTATCATCGAGCCGTCGGGAAGCGGGATGGGACGCTGTACGAG
>CAYSJG010000177.1:0-4290 GCA_964431295.1 uncultured Sangeribacter sp.
CTGCGAGTCAAGTGCGTCGCCTCCGGCGGCAGTTACCTCTTCAGTATTGCGGTTGACACCGCGGTTGATGTCGCCGCTCTGCTCGTGGATGGCGGAGAGTAGACCTAAGGAATCGCCGTCGAAGCGATATGCCCCTCTGTTGTAGCCTATGGTGTTGATGACCTCGCGTGCTACAGCGGGTATGTCAACATAGGCCTCGGAGGTGACTTCTCCGGCCACTACTACCTGGCCGGTGGTGCACAGGGTCTCTATGGCCACGTGACTCTGCGGGTCGCGGGCGAGAAACTGGTCGAGAAGCGCATCGCTGATCTGGTCAGCGACCTTGTCGGGGTGTCCTTCAGACACCGATTCGGATGTGAACAGGTGATTCATTTTAGCATTTTTTTGTGTGGTTGCAAGCAGGCAAATTTGTCCACTCTTATTATATAATGAGTTTATGAGTTTATGAGTTTATGAGTTTATGAGTTTATGAGTTTATTGGTTTATTGTCTGATTGATTGTGTTGCCTTGCGTTGAGGTAGCGTTGTCTCAACTTTTATTTGTGGCGTATTTATAGTCCTTGTAGTTATGCTTGGCGTAGCCGTAGCCGTAGCGGTATGAGTAGCCGTAGCGTGAGCCGGTGGCCGAGCCGTTGAGGATGAGGCTTATGTTGTGGAATTTCTTCTGTGTATAAGCCTTTTCGATCTCCGGGAGCATGCTGCGCTCGAAGAGAGCCACTCGGATGATGAAGAATGTGCGGTCGCATACCGTATTGATGATGGATGCGTCGGCCATCATCTGTACCGGCGGACAGTCGATGAAAATAAAGTCGTATTCAGACTTGAGATATTCAATAAGGTTGGAGAATCTCTTGGTCTCAAGGAGCTCTGTGGGATTCGGCGGAATATGTCCTACGGGAAGGATGCCGAGTCCGGGGGCGATGGTGTCGCTGACTATGTAAGGCTCGATCTCTCTGACGGATCCGGTGAGATAGTCGGCGATGCCCTTATGTGGCGAGTCGACGTAAGCCGAGAGAGAAGCGCGTCGCATATCGCCGTCGATGAGGAGCACCCTCTTCCCCTTGAGTGCGAGTGCTATGCCGAGATTGACGGAGATGAACGTCTTGCCGGAGCCGGCGTTGAAGCTGGTGAGCATGCAGGTGGTGGGGAGATGGTCGCCGGTGATGAAGTTGATGTTGGTGCGCAGTACGCGGAATGCTTCGTTGACCAGGTCGCGCGCTCCCTCTTTGACGATGAGGTCCTCGCGCATGTTTTTCATATTGTCGCGTATGCGGGCGCCGTTGCGAATGCGGCGCAGCGGCTTGGCGGAGTTGATGTGCATCTCGGGTATTTCGCCGATGAGGGGCACCGAGAGGTTTTCAATGTCTTTTTTGCCGCGCACCTTTGTATTGTTCATCTCCAGGAGATATATGATGCCGAAGGGGAGGAGCAGTCCGATAAGGAAAGCTCCGAGATAAATCTGGCTTGTCTTGGGAGACGTGGGTCCTGTGGAGCCGGAAGGCTGTCTGAGGATGCGGGTGTTGACCGAAGTGAATGCCTGCGAGAGCTCGTTTTCTTCACGCTTCTGGAGCAGGTAGAGGTAGAGTGTCTCTTTGACCTTCTGCTGTCGCTCTGCGGTGAGGAGGTATTTGGCCTGACGCGGATTTGCGGCCACGCGGGCGTTGGCGGTCTGCTCGGAGCGCTCGAGATTGTTGATAGCTCCGCTGAGCGACATTATAAGGTTGTCGAGCGAGGAGAGAATGGATGAGCGCAGGGAGGCCAGACGCGAGTCGATGTCCACGATGAGCGGGTTGTTTTCGGAGGTGTTGGCCAGGAAGGAGTTGCGCTGCATTATCAGGTTATTGTACTGCGCGATGAGCTGCTCGGCGGTGTTGGCGCCGATGCCGGTGTTGACCGGCAGCACGCTGTTTTTGCTCTCGGAGGAAATGTAGTTGCGCAGATAGCGTGCCATCTGGAGCTGGTTGGAGAGCTTGATTATTTCCGACGAGGCGGAGCTGCTCTGCTGCATGGCCATGGTGGAAGCTGCACCGAGGTCCGGTATGAGGTTGGTGGATTTATAAGAGGAGATGTCGGAATCCACGGAGCCGAGCTCAGACTCCAGGGAGTTGAGGCGGTCGGTGATGAAATTGGAGGTGACAGCCACTACCTCCGCGCGGCTCTTGATCCAGTCCTGATTGTAGGCGTTGATGAGAGATGTCAGTATCTCGTCGGCGCGCTGTATGGAGGCGTCGACGCAGATGATCTGCACAACGTTGGATTTCTTCTGTGTCTGCGATATTGAGATTTCGCTCTCGTAGGCTTCAGTGGCGTTGCGCAGTGTGGCGCGGTATACGAGTATATGGTATTCCTTGCCTTTTTTGAAGAAGGGTGTCTTCTCAATGATGACGCGGCCGGAGGGGGTGCCGATGATGCTGCCGAAGCCGAGGCGAGAGTCGGAGGGGACAAATACGTTCTTGTTGTTGACCACAAGATTCTTCACGGAGAGCGTGCCGTTGCTTGCCACGATTACTTCGAGAGAGGCGGCTTCATCGTCGGGCATGTCGGGGAAGGAGACTGTCAGCGGAAGGTCGCTGCCGTAGAGCACACGGTCGTGGAAGGTGCCCGGTTCGCTGTACGATACCTGAAGGCGGAGCTTCTTCACCACCTGCTCCATGAGGTCCGGGCTTTTCAGCGCCGCCATCTCGTCTTCCAATATGGTGTTGGACTCGCCTATGCCCAGATCGGAGAGGTCCACTGATGATACACCTACCGAGCCCTTGGCGTCATCGCGTATCACTACAGAACATGAGCGGGTGTACTGAGGGACCGTGCGCTCCACATACAGGAATGCCAGCAGCATGCATACGATAACAGATGCGGCAATCCAGTACCAGTATTTTAAACCTATGGACAATACGTCGCTGATGGTGACGGGGTTGGTCTGTGTAAGGGATTTTGAATCGAGTCGCGAGTCTCCCATGCGGTCGTTAATATTATTGTCAGCCATTTATTGAAAAGACATAGATTGACACTTGAAACGTGTCATTTGTATACGGAAAGAGTACGTGTTTGAATTAGATTTGCGACAAAGAGGTCGCAAACAGGACTGCAAAGTTAGTAATTTTTAATATATCATACAAATTTTAAAAAAAATCTTAGACCCCGGACCTTTATTTTTCAGGCGCAGCCTCTATTTTTTTTTCGTATCTGTTGTAGCGTTGAAATTTTTTTGTTAAGTTTGCGAGCGTAAATCACATCTTTACACCTAATCAACCAAATAACCGACATATGACAACAAAATCATTACTTCTTGCAGCTCTCGCTGTTCCTGCGCTCGCATTCGGACGTGATCCAGAGCCCGTGAATCCTCCTGCACCTATACCTGCAGGCATAACCTCAGTAAGCCCCGTGCAGGGATTCATTGACCTTAGCGGTGATGTCAATCCCCTTGGTGTCAAGGAAATAACATTGACTTTTCCCTCTAATGACATAGTATATAACCCGGATGTGAAGTCAGAGCTTTATCGTGAGGGCACTCTCTATACGGATGCAAGCACCGGCTCTGTAGACGCTATGGGGACGCCGGCTGCATCTGTTCTTTTCGCTTGCAACGGCACAAAGCCCGGATGGTATGAGGTGAGAATACCGGAGGGGCAGTTTACTGTCGCAGGCGCACCGAGCCCGGCTGTGAATCTCTTCTATGAGATACTTTCTGTATGCACTATCACTCCCGCTCCCGGTGTTGTGGATCAGGTGACCGACATCTGTATGGACTTCCGTGATATGGATTATGCCGAGCTTGACCTGACAGAGGCTCCCACATGTCTTGCATTCGTCAATATCAATGGCGTTGAAGTGACTCCCGAGTATACGCTCAACACTATTCTGGAGCAGTTTGCAGATGGTTGGGCTGCCTTTATCAAATTCGGCGAGGGTGATATAGCCACTGAGCTGACTTATCCCGGTACTTATAAAATCAACATACCTGCCGGTCTTGTAAAAGCACGCAAATATGGCGACAATTACGAGAATGACCCCAAGGACTATGTGGAATACAGCAATCCCCGCTTCAATTTTGTATACACAATAGCCGCTTTCCCGGCTCCGTCAATTGAGCCCGCAGAGGGCAAGGTGGACGGTTTCCTCAACTTCACACTGAAGATGGCCGATGGCTTCACGCTGCTTTATGCCGACAATATGACTCGTGAGTCGCTGATATGCCCTGTTAATGAGGACGACACTCTCAATACTTACGACGTAGTATGCAATGTGAAGGCTACCGGATGGGATGTGGATAAAAACGAGGTGTATC
>CAYSJG010000178.1:0-4274 GCA_964431295.1 uncultured Sangeribacter sp.
GGTCTTGATGATCTTGCCGTGGTTGACGCTCTTGGGGCAGAAGATGCCGTCCTCGTCGTCGGCCAGACCGGTGAATATCTCGTAAGGCTTGCCGTCCACCAATCCTATGAAGGCGATCCATTTCTCCTTGTTGTTCTGGAATCTCACCACGTCTGCCTCCAGCTCGATGGGGCGCTTGTGGAGATGCTCGGGATTGCGGATGATGTTGATATTGTCCTTGGGCTGCTCCTGAGGCTTTTTGGCCATCGATTCGAGCACATTGTTGCGTGAGCCGTCGCGGTATACGGTGCAGCCCTTGCATCCGGCCTTCCATGCCTCTACATAGAGGTTGCCGACAAGCTCCTCGGTGATGTCGGCCGGAAGATTGATGGTTACGGAGATCGAGTGGTCCACCCATTTCTGCACGGCTCCCTGCATACGGACCTTCTCCATCCAGTCGATGTCGTTGGAAGTGGCTTTGTTATAGGGTGATCTGGCTACAAGCGCTTCAATCTCCTCGGCGGTCATGTTTTTGCTCGGCTCGATGCCGTTGATGCGCATCCAGTCAAGGAATTTGTGATGATACACCACATATTCCTCAAATGCATCGCCCACCTCATCCACGAAGTCGATGGATACGTTTTCATCTGTGGGGTTGACCTTGCGGCGGCGCTTGTAGATTGGGGAGAACACCGGCTCGATGCCGGAGGTGGTCTGTGTCATCAGCGAGGTGGTGCCTGTGGGATCGATGGTGACGCAGGCGATGTTGCGCCGGCCGTATTTCTTCATATCCTCGTAGAGCTGCGGGTCAGCCTCTCTCAGACGTGTTATGAAAGGATTGTTTTTTTCTCTCTCGGCGTCGTATATCTCGAATGCGCCGCGTTCTTTGGCGCATTCCACAGAAGCGCGGTAATAAGCCAGCGCCAGAGCTCGGTGTACGCTCACGGAGAAGTCTGTCGCTTCCTTGGTGCCGTAGCGGAGTCCCATGGCGGCGAGCATGTCGCCCTCGCCGGTGGTGCCGCAGCCCGTACGGCGGCCTTTAAGCGTCTTGGTCCTTATTTTGCGCCAGAGATTGAGCTCTGTTTCCTTGACCTCGTCGGTCTCGGGGTCGGCGGCGATTTTCTCTATTATGCGGTCGATCTTCTCCATCTCGAGGTCGATGATGTCGTCCATGATGCGCTGTGCGCGACCCACATGTGTGGCGAAGAGATCGAAGTCGAAAGAGGCGTGGTCGGTAAACGGGTCGCGGACGTAGCTGTAGAGATTGACGGCTACGAGGCGGCAACTGTCGTATGGGCAGAGAGGTATCTCGCCGCAGGGGTTGGTGGAGATGGTCTGAAAACCGAGGTCGTCGTAACAGTCGGGCACGCTTTCGCGGCGGATGGTGTCCCAGAAGAGCACTCCGGGCTCGGCGCTTTTCCAAGCGTTGTGTACTATCTTCTCCCAGAGAGCCTTGGCATCGGTCTGTCGGGATGTGGCGGGAGTGTCGCTGTCGATGGGGAAGGTCTGGGTGTATGGCTCGCCTGTCACCGCGCAGCGCATGAAGTCGTCGTCGATGCGTACTGATACATTGGCGCCGGTCACCTTCCCCTCGGTCATTTTCGCATCGATGAAATTCTCTGCGTCAGGATGCTTTATGGAGACTGTGAGCATGAGCGCGCCGCGGCGTCCGTCCTGCGCCACTTCGCGGGTGGAATTGCTGTAACGCTCCATAAATGGGACAAGGCCGGTCGAGGTGAGGGCGGAATTTTTGACCGGTGTCCCTTTCGGGCGGATATGCGAAAGGTCGTGGCCCACACCTCCGCGGCGTTTCATCAGCTGTACCTGCTCCTCGTCGATTTTGATGATGCCGCCGTAGGAGTCCGGTTTGCCGTCGAGACCTATGACAAAGCAGTTGGAGAGGGAGCCGACCTGAAAATTATTGCCGATGCCGGCCATCGGGCTTCCCTGAGGCACGATGTAGCGGAAGTCGCGGAAGAGTTCAAACACCTCCTCCTCGCTCATCGGGTTGGGATATTTGTTTTCGATACGTGCTATCTCTGAGGCCATGCGATGGTGCATGTCGTCAGGAGTGAGCTCGTAAATGTTGCCGTAAGAGTCTTTGAGCGCATATTTGCTCGCCCATACCCGTGCGGCAAGCTCGTCGCCTTTGAAATACTCCAGAGAGGCCTCGTAGGCCTGATCGTATGTGTATTGTGGTGTCATTGATTAAGTTTTTCTGATATTTCAGCTCTTTGAGAGAGTGTCGTGAAGAGTCTTACAAATTTAAAAATAAATTCTCGAATTATCGAAAATTCATTCCACTTTTTTGAGAATTTTTTTGGGAAGCGGATTTGAAAAAATTTCTGTTTTGGCCAACTTTTTCGTCAGCTGTTGCGAAAATCTTTGGGCGAGACTCCTGTCGCCTTTTTGAAATATTTGCCGAAAAAGGATTGTGAGGGGAAGTTCAGCTCCTGCGCAATCTGCTGTATGTTAAGTGTGGAGGCTGTCAGCATTACCTTGGCCTCGAGTATCACATGCCGTGTGATCCATTCAGTGGGGGAGTAGCCGGTGTGCTCTTTGACTATGCGTGTGAGATGCTTTGTGGAGATCTCGAGTTGGTCGGCGTAAAATTCCAGAAATCTTTCTTTTCTGAAATTTTGCTGCACGAGGAATAGGAATCTTTCCGCCATACGGTTGGAGATATTGGACTTTCCTTCGATATTTTTTACACCCGAATAGCACTTCTCCATGTTGCGGAAGAGGAAAGCCGACAGCGTATGGAGGATGGCCTCGAAGCGGTGCGAGATAGTGTTGTCGGATGATATCGCCACGAGATCCTCGTAGAGCGAGTCCATGGCCTGACTCATCTCTGTGGTGAGTGGCACCACCGGGTGTCTGTTGGTGATGGCGAGTATGCTGTAGTCATGCAGATGGGCGGAGATGGCTTCAGTGAGTCGCTTGGAGAGTATGACAAAGGATGCCCGGAAATTTTCAGACACCTCGAAAGGCTGCATGATCTGTGATGAGCGGATATTTACTATCGCCGGGGCGGTGATAGTATGTGTGAGGAGGTTGATGTTGGCCGAGCAGCTCCCTTCGCGGAGATAGATGGAGGTGTAGGCTGAGAATTTTACGGGTGAGGTCACTGCTTTGGCCATCTGGGCATTGACATTGTTGAAGACGCAGAAGTCATCTTCAAGCATCTCCGACACCTTTTTGGGGAGCGGGATGTTGTCATATTTCAAGCCTAATTTCATCTGTCTCTTAATTATATTATTTCTCAACCGCCGATTTTAGGTTTTCGCGCTCCGGGGAGCCCTTTGATCTTGTCGGCGATTACCAGTCCGCCGATGATGAGCGCGCATCCGAGATATCCGAGAGGATAGATTTTTTCTCCGAGTACGAAATATGCGGCAATCATGGTGACGAGCGGCTGGAGATAGAGGTAATTGCTGGACGCTACGGGGCCGAGCGCCTTCATGACTTCATTCCATATAAGGTATGCGAGCAGTGAGCAGAAGATCACAAGGAAGGCGAAGTTAGTGATATATTGTGGATGTGAGATGTCAAAGAGCTCGAGCACATGTAGCGGCTCTTTCTGCATCATAAGCAGCGGCAGGGCGGTGAGCACGCCGTAGAAGAAGAGTTTGCGGGTGATGAAGAAGCTTGAATATCGCGGCACGAGCGGCTTGATCGCCACTGAATAGATAGCCCAGGAGAGGGCGGCCGAGAGAGCGAGAAGGTCGCCTGTGGGTTTGATCTCGATGGTGACTCCGGAGGCGAAAATCACGCAGAATGCTCCTATGAATGCGGTGATGGAGCCGATGATGACGCCGGCGGAAATCTTCATTCTGAAGACGAACCCCATTATTACAGCCGTAAAGATGGGGGATATGGAGGCGAGCAGCGACACGTTGCCGGTGGTGGTGTTCTGCAGCGCATAGTTTTCGGTGATGAAATAGAGCGAGCCTGCGCATACGCCGCAGAGGCACAGTATCACTTCATCTTTCCAGTTTTGGGAGAAGAGGTTGCGGAAGGTGAAGCAGAGGAGTATGAGATATGCGAAGGCAAAACGGTATACGAACATCTCCACCGGCGTGAAGCCTCCTTCAGTCATCAGTACTTTGGTAGAGAGAAAGGAGCATCCCCATGCTGTCATGGTGAAGAGCGCTCCGAGGTGAGCTAAGGGTTTGAGGTATTTGCTTTTGATAGCCATCGCATTATATTTTTATGTATCGCGGGCGGCCGATGCGTATGGGATTGTTGGCCGGGTCGGGGATGATGATGAGGAGGAGGGGCGCCTATAGCTGTGT
>CAYSJG010000179.1:0-4272 GCA_964431295.1 uncultured Sangeribacter sp.
ATATGACCGAAAGCTGCGACCCCTGCGTTAACATTTTTTGTGGGATGGGGTCTTAATTTTGTTACACTTTGAAGTCCCTTACTCAGAGCGACGAGTTATAATACCTGGCATCGCCGGTCACCTCTTCACCGATAAAGGGGGGCAGAGACACCGCCTCATCTGCTGCTGAGAGTTCGACTTCAGCCACTATAAGCGGCGACAAGTCACCATGAAATTCATCCACTTCCCATAAATGGTCGCCGTAGGGCACGATCCAGCGTGTCTTGCTCAGTATCCTCCCTTCACACAGACTCAACATTCGCTCGGCATCAGCCGCAGGAATCTCATATTCATACTCCTCCCTAACCACGCCGGAAGTAATCCCCTTGACTGTAATATATCCCAGAGAGCCGGCAGCGCAGCAGCGCACGCGCACGCGCACTGTCCGCATCGGGTCACGGCTGAGATAACCCTGACGTATATCCGTGCAAGAAGAGGACATCTTACGAAATTCTTCGCTCTTTACCTTGAATTTACGCTCTATTTCCAGACCCATGATTCAATTTTTTTGAGAAAAATTCGTTTTACTATTCGATTGCAAACGGATTGCAAATATAATGAATTTCCAAGCCTCGTCAAAGCGCCACAGCCATTTTCAGATTATGCGGGCAGTCATCTGCTGTCTGCTTGTCTCATTGTCTGCCAATCTCTACGCCAAGAGAGTGCCGGCGACTGTGGTGGAGGATGATTCCACTAAAGTGACGCAGCTGCAAGAGGTGGTAATCAAGAAGAAGCGACAGAAATACAGCAAGAAAAACAATCCGGCATATGAGCTGATGAAAAAAGTCAGAGCCTCCAAGGGGCTCAACGACCCGCTGCAGGACTCGCTTTACAATTATGACTATTACGACAAAGTACTCATAGGTATCAACCGATACGATATGGAGGCCATTGTGAGAAGGGATGAATGCAAGTTTCTCGATGATTACGTGGACACGACATTAATCTCTGCCTTCCCGGTAATGCTCCTCTCAATACGCGAAAAAGCCGGCTCGATGCTGCATTCCTCACGTCCACGGTATGCCAAGGATATCGTGACGGCCAAGAGAAGCGCCGGCATCGACGATGCTTTCGACCAGCAGAACATCAACACTTTTTTCGACGATGTGCTCCGCAATGTCGACATATATCAGAATGACGTCACGCTGATGCAAAACCGTTTCGTCTCTCCATTGAGCGACATCGGCGGTGATTTCTATAAATATTTCCTCAACGATACCGTGACAGCCCCGGACGGAAAGCGATACCTTGAACTTGTGTTCACACCACGCACGCCGGAGACATTCGGCTTCAACGGCCGCATGTTTATAGAGGACGGCGACTCCACATATTTTGTCAAGGCCGTGAGGATGCGCGTGCCGAGAGTCATCAATCTCAACTATATCGACAATATATACATCAATCAGGACTTCGAGCGCGATGCAAACGGACGTCGGCATAAAGTAAAGGAGGACATCAGTCTGGAATTGACAGTGATGCCCGGCACACCCACATTCTTCGGCCACCGTCTGACCACACGCCGCAACTTCTCCTCCTCGCCACGCCCTGAATTTGACGACTACATCCGCAGGCTCGGCTCGATCTTTGTGGTCCCGGACGCCGAAAGCCGGGACGAGGATGCCTGGCGACAGCTGCGCCCTCAGGAGCTCAATCCCCCCGAGAGCAATCTCGGCAACCTGATAACAAGACTGCGCAAGCTACCCTTCTTCTTCTGGAGCGAAAAGGTGCTCAAAGTGATCGTCAACGGCTACATCGCCACCTTCCCACGGTCTAAATTCGATATCGGCCCTGTAAATACCATCATATCCTACAACGGTGTGGAAGGGGTGCGCCTGAGACTCGGAGGAATGACCACAGGCAATCTCTCCAAGCATTGGTTTGCAAGAGGATACGCAGCTTACGGATGCAAGGACCGGAAGTTCAAGTATGATGCCGAGGTGGAATATTCCATACCCCCAAAAGAGCTCCATCCGCGCGAATTTCCCATACATCTTGTCAGAGGACGCTTCAAGTACGACCTTGATATGATCGGCCAGAAATATCTCTTCACCAATCCCGACAACGTATTCATCTCCCTGAAACGCGAACAGTCGAAACTCGCCCTCTACAAGCGTGAGGGAGCTATGGATTACCATCTTGAGCTGCCGAACAATTTCTCCGTGCAGGCCACCGTGTCGCAGTCGCGTTACGAGGCCACTCCCTGGCTTCCGTTTGTCAACGGATTCGGCTCCTCATTCGGACACTACAATATGTCAGAGCTCATGGTGACGCTCCGCTACGCGCCGGGAGAGCGATTTGTACAGGCTCGCTCCATGCGTGTGCCGGTCAATTATGACGCACCGGTCTTTACCATCACCCATAGATTCGCCCCGAAAGGATTATTCGGCGCGCCATTCACACTTAATGTCACCGAAGCTTCAATATTCAAGCGATTCTGGTTTTCCGCATTCGGCTACGCCGACATGATACTCAAAGGGGGCAAACTATGGAGCAAAGTGATGTATCCCGCTCTGTTATGGCCCAACACTAACTTATCTTATACCATCCAGCCCGAATCATACTCACTGATGAATCCTATGGAGTTCGCGATGGACTATTACGGATCACTCGACCTCACATACTGGATGAACGGATTGATTTTCAACCGTATCCCGCTGATTAAGAAACTCAAACTCCGTGAGGTCGTGACTTTCAAGATGCTCATGGGCGGCCTTACCTCCAAAAACGACCCGGAACTCAATCCCGGGCTGTACAGATTTCCGACTGATGCAGCGGTGTCGCGCCTGAGTGCCAAACCATACATGGAGCTGAGCGCCGGTATCGACAATATACTCACCATCTTGCGTGTGGACTACGTATGGAGGCTCACATACCGCAACCTTCCGGGCATCTCACGCGGAGGTGTGCGCATATCGCTGCATTTCACTTTCTAATTTTACTTTTAGCTCTACACTGCTCTATTTTTCTCTATTTTTATTGAGTGAAGCATATAAATTCAAGGATTTTCGCTAATTTTGTGTAATCTGCTTATCCGCAAAGATCGACATCTGCCGCGGAAGAGTTAAAACTCACTTTATATATGCTTATAATCGGTATCGCCGGAGGCACCGGCTCTGGGAAATCCACTGTAGTCAGAAAAATCATCGAGACCCTTCCACCGGACGAGGTCTGCGTTATCCCGCAGGATTGCTATTACAACGACAACCACCATATTCCCCTCGAGGAGAGGCTTAAGATGAACTATGACGAGCCCGCCTCCATAGAATGGACTCTTCTTGTAGAGCATCTGAAGCAATTGCGCGAAGGCCATGCCATCGACATGCCTACCTATGACTTCATCACATGCTCCCGTCTGCCCGAAAGCGTGCATATCAAGCCCAAGAAGGTAGTCGTAGTTGAGGGGATACTTGTCCTCACTGACAAGCCGCTTCGCGACATGCTCGACGTCAAGGTGTTTGTGGACGCTGATGCCGATGAACGTCTCATCAGAGTCATACACCGCGACTGCATAGAGAGAGGACGTACTCCGCAGATGGTCATCGACAGATATCAGGAGACCCTCAAGCCGATGCACGAACTTTATATCGCACCCTCCAAACGGTACGCCGACCTCATAATACCACAGGGAGGACACAATAATGTGGCCATAAAGTTGCTTACCGACTACATCCGCTCCCTCCTTACCGGCAATGACGACTGCAAACGTTGATATGATGATGACAGAGATAATTGACGAAGAGAATAAGACTGTCGACCTCCCACCGGAGGGTGACCTGATCGAAGCTGTTGACTCGGAGATCGTCGGGATTCCTGAGAAAGGTATTCTGCGCACCGACAATCTCGTAAAGCGATACGGCAGACGCACTGTCGCCAATCATGTCTCCATAAATGTCACGCAGGGAGAGATAGTCGGTCTGCTTGGCCCTAACGGAGCCGGCAAAACCACCACTTTCTACATGACCGTGGGACTGATCACCCCCAACGAAGGACGTATCTTCCTCAATGAGCGGGATATTACCAAATATCCGGTATACAAACGCGCCAAGCTCGGCATCGGCTATCTCGCACAGGAGCCGAGCGTGTTTCGCAAACTCAGTGTGGAAAACAATATACGCGCTGTCCTCGAAATGACCGACGCCACGGCGGAGGAACAGCGTGAGAAGCTCGAAAGCCTGATTGCGGACTTTCATCTCGAGAAAGTCCGCAAGAATCTCGGAGACCAGCTCTCCGGTG
>CAYSJG010000180.1:0-4228 GCA_964431295.1 uncultured Sangeribacter sp.
GCGATAAACACCGTGGGAAACTCCAGACCTTTCGACTGATGTATCGTCATCAGGCGCACATGGCTGTCATCGCCATGAATGTCGGGATCGGAATATAGCGCCACCTCCTGCAGATAAGATACCAATCGGGCATCCGAATCCTCCGTATGACGCGACTCAAACTCCCGCATCGCATTTATCAGCTCGTTGATATTCTCCAGACGCTCCTCCGACTCATCCGTGCGGTAGAGATCCGCGAGCCCGCTGCTCAGCAGAAGACGGTCCGTCAGCTCGCTTACCGGCAATGTCTCGGCCAGAAGCCGGGCATTCAATATCATATTTACAAAATCATGGATCGGACGCCTGTTAAACTTCGGCTCATCCAGATTATCACAAAGAGTTGCAAAGAGCGACTTGCCGCTCACCTCCGACATCTCACGAAGATACTTCAGAGTGGCATCGCCGAATTTTCGCGACGGCACATTCACTATCCGAGTAAAGGCTATATCAGCATCGTCCGAGCCTACAAGCTGCAGATAAGAGAGGACATCCTTTATCTCCTTGCGCTCAAAAAATCTGACACCGCCCCACACCGTATAAGGTATCTTGGCCCGAAGCAGCTCCTGCTCCACCCGCCTCGACACAAAAGAGGAGCGGTACAACACCGCAAAGGAGCTCCAGGGCGCCCCCTCTCCTACCCCCTCGAGTATCGTGGACGCTATCCTCTCGGCCTCCTCCTTTTCAGTCTTGCAATGACGGTATACCACACGGCGCTCGTTGAGACGCCGGGTATACAGCTCCTTCTTCACTCGGTTGCGATTGTTGGATATTATGGAATTGGCCACCTCCAGAATATCCGGAGTAGAACGATAATTGCGGTCAAGTATGATGTCGGTGGCAGGCTTGAGATCCACAAATATACGGGGATTGCCGCCGCGCCACTCGTAAATTGCCTGATCCGGATCGCCCACCACAAACAGATTGCCGTGATGCTGAGAAAGCGCACGCAGCAACTTCCAGTCATCGCCCGAACAGTCCTGCACCTCATCCACCATTATATAATTGAGTCTCTCGGTCCAGTATCTTCTGGCATCCTCAAAATGCGACAATATATAAAGGGTGAAATAGAGAAGGTCGTCATAATCGAGCGCGTAGTGCTTCAGTTGAAGCCGGATATACCTGATGATTGCGTCCGGGCTCTCCTGCGGAGACGCCGGCAGCAGATGACCCTGTATGTATGCGTCCGGATCCCAGCCCTTCAATCCCGCCACACTCTTCAGGAAACGCTCCACCGTTGTCTTCTTGCGGTCTATACCGTACTCCTGCATAGCCTGCTTGGCGAGCAGTTTGCAGTCCGGCTCATCAAGGATTGTAAAATTCTTCGGATAGCCTATTCGGTAGATCTCGCGGCGCAGAAACTTAGCGCAGAAACTGTGGATTGTGCATACAAAATCATTGACCGCACCACCATCCACAAGAGAGGCTATGCGGTGCTTCATTTCCTGAGCCGCCTTATTGGTAAAGGTAATACAGAGTATATTGCCCGGCGCTATCCCGAGCTCGTTGACAAGAAAAGCAAACCGGTGTGCAAGCACCCGGGTCTTGCCCGAGCCGGCACCTGCCACCACCCTCACCAGTCCTTCGGAAGCTTCGGCAGCCTGCTGCTGACGGGAATTAAGCATTGACGCACTATAAGATGGTTGATTTTTGAAGCAAGACCGTCGCTGCCGCTGCTATCCCTTCGCGACGTCCTGTAAACCCGAGACCTTCCGTAGTGGTAGCCTTTACCGACACACGGTCTACGGTGACACCCATACACCCGGCCAGACACTCCCGCATAGCGTCAATATGAGGACGCAGCTTCGGAGCTTCGGCCATCACCGTGATATCCACATTGGCGACCTCACGGCCTTCCCCCCTCACCAGCTTCATGACATGGCCCAACAGCAGCTTGGAGTCTATCCCCTTGTAACGGGGATCAGTGTCCGGAAAATGGCTGCCTATATCACCGAGAGCAAGCGCTCCGAGCAGAGCGTCACACAGGGCGTGAATCGCCACATCGGCGTCGCTGTGGCCCAAAAGCCCCAGCTTATACTCCAGCTTCACACCGCAGAGCCAGAGCTCGCGTCCCTCCACCAGACGGTGTACATCATATCCGTAGCCTATCCTGAACATCCTGCGGCAGCAAATTTGAATCTGAAATCATATAGGAGTATGGCCTTATTTCCTCCGACGACCCAGAAGATCCTTCAGACCGTCCATATCGAAAGTAAGAGTGAAGCGCAGAGTCTGGTCAAGAGGCGAATTCTGAGTTGTCGCCAGCATATAGGAGGCGTCGAGCTGCACCACATTCAGAGAAAAGCCCGCGCCAAAGCCGAAATACGAGCGACCGCCCTTGTTTGCATTCTCATAATTATATCCCATACGTACAAAAAACTGCTGGTTGTAACTGTATTCCGCACCTACGCTCACATTTATCTCCTGCAACTCCTCCTTGAAGCCGCCCGGGGCATCGCCGAAGGACTTGAAGATACCGCTGATCGGCGACATGGTCTCCCACTTCTCAAGAGCATCCTCATATTCCGCCTGACCTTCGGCCGTGCTCATGTCGTAGTCTTTCTGACGAGGCTTTGTAGGCACAAGAAGCTTGTTGAGGTCAAGACCGAAAGAGAGATTGTGATAATCCGCCAGAGGAAACATAAAGTTGGCTCCCAGACGCAGATTGGTGGGAAGAAACGCATAAGTCGCCCCATGGTCATAGCTCACTTTGGAGCCTATATTGGAGATATTGAAGCCCCATGAGAACTGACATTCATTACGGCCCACCATAGGATAAGTCACAAAATAGCCGGAAATATCCGCGCCAAAGGCCGAGGCGGCCGTATTGGTCTCACCGGAGGCCGTATCCTCATACGACAAGTCGGAGAGAATATATCTCAGCACTACGCCCATGGAGAATTTGGAGGAGAGCTTGCGGCTGTAACCCAGATCTATGGCAAACTCATAAGGATTGATCGTCTGCGCCGCCACAGCACCATCGGTGCCGCCCATAGTGACCTCGCCGAGAGAGAAATAGCGGAAAGAGGCCGAGAGAGCCTGATTGTCAGAGCTGCCCAGCTTCCAATAGCCGGCAAGATTCGCCAAGAAGATGTCATTGACGATTTTGCGCAGCCACGGTGTGTAGGACAGAGCAAGGCCTCCCGTAGAATAACCGAATGCATATTTCGACGGATTCCAGAATTGGCTGTTCATGTCCGGATCTGTGGCCGCACCGAGATTGCCCATCGCACTGCCGCGCGCATCTGGAGCTATGCTCAGAGTGGTCACACCGGTATTGACCGGGTTGAAATCATTGTCTTTGATATCATCTTCAGCATAGGCGGACACACTCAGAAGAGCGCATGCGCAGCAGATGAATATGGGGGATATTAGTCGCTTGAAGTTCATGCAATGATGAATTTTATCACATACTATGTTCAGGAGATGACTCCCACACATAAAAAACAGGCTTAAGACCCTGCTATTTACATAAGAATAGGCTCCCGGCAATTCGAGAGCCTATTCTTATAACTTTATTTCTTTAAGAATATTGTGGCATGACATATAAATTAGATTACCGGAATCAGGCTACCGGAATCAGGCTACCGGGATCAGACTACCGGGACATCGATAGTGGCGGAATGTCCTTTGGAAGAGGCATCGCCCTTCTCGATTATATAAGCCTTGTACAGGCCGGGAGCCACCGGATTCCCCTCCAGATCGGTGCCGTCCCATACAAATTCATCCTTGAAGTCGCCGCGATACACCACAAAGCCGTTGGAATTCAATATCACGAGATCAGCCTCCGACGGAGATGTGCCCAGACTGCAGAATGTGCCGAAACCATTCACCACTCCCTCCTTGAGAGCGATGGCAAACTTGGCGGCATACGGGTCGTACGTAAACACGATCTCGGCATTGGCGACATTGCCGGCCACATCGCTCACCTTGATGACTGCCGAATGCGTCCCGGGGGTCAGGTCACGCAGAGGGATCGCCGTGACCATATATGCGCCGTTGTCGCCTATCGTAGCCTCATGACGCTCAGCTGTACGGTAGGGACGCCCGTCGATATGCATCATGAAGCCCTCGCTCATCGGAGAACGGTTGAGATTGAGCGCCAGATTGTCACGCACGCTGACATTGATCGTATTGTCGGCAGCTGAATATTCGAATGTTTCGATGACAGGCGCCGATGTGTCACCCTCCT
>CAYSJG010000181.1:0-4122 GCA_964431295.1 uncultured Sangeribacter sp.
CCCCTGCGTTAACATTTTTTGTGGGATGGGGTCTAAATCTTATATCCGGAAGTCTGTGAAACATATTGTTGTATTGATCTTCGGATTGATGTCTTGTCTCGCAGTCCATGCCGGTAATTTCTCCGGCATGGTACTTGATGAGACCGGCATTCCGCTTGCAGGTGCCGTGATAAGGAATGTTGACAATGATGTGTCGGTCGTTACAGATGCAGACGGAAATTTCAAATTCGATATTCCCCGAGAGCAGTCCGCTGATATAACAGTTGCTTATGTAGGTTTCGAGTCACACTCCACCGTCATACGCTCAGATGATCCTGTTATAATAAGAATGGTGGCGGATCATACGATATTAGACGAACTCGTAGTGACTGCGACTCGAACGCCGAAATCGCTGAAAGATGTGCCGGTGGTCACTCGCCTGATTACTTCCGATGAGATTAAAAAGGCCGATGCCACAAATATTCAAGACTTGCTGACTGAAGAGCTGCCGGGTCTGGAGTTCGGATACGCAATGAGTCAGGAGACGACTCTGAACATGAGCGGATTCGGCGGCAATGCAGTACTGTTTCTTGTGGATGGAGAGCGTTTGGCCGGGGAGACGATGGATAATGTGGATTATAGCCGTCTTAACCTTGAAAACGTGGGGAAAGTGGAGATAGTGAAAGGTGCATCTTCAGCACTTTACGGGGCAAACGCTGTCGGTGGAGTGGTCAATCTCATCACCAAAGAAACCGATGACCCCTGGCATGTGAATGTCAGCTCGCGCTTCAGTAGCTTTGGCAATGAATGGCGAAGCGGGGGCGAGCTGAATTTCAATACTGCGAAATGGAATTCCAACACCTCGTTGCAATATGCCGCTTCGCAGACGGTAAGGCTGACCGATGCATTTGATACTGAGTCAAAAATACATAATGTGTTCGGTGGCAATACTCTTAATCTGAAAGAGCGGCTCGTCTATCGGATGAAAGATAATTTGAGAATTATCGGCCGTGGAGGATATTTCTCCCGTGTCAGCACACGTGTCAATTATGATGATCATTATAAAGACTATAGCGGCGGCTTGCGTGGTATATGGGATATTGACGGCAATCGTAGTCTTGAGCTGTCATATTCCTATGACCAGTATGACAAGGCGAGATATGAAGGCGGCCGACGCACCCATGACCATGATTATACCAACCGCCAGCATATCGTCCATGGACTGTATACGCAGTTGTGGGGGCGCAACGGACTGACAGTCGGAGCGGATTATATGCATGACTATCTCTCCACATATCAGTTTGCCGACGGTAAGAAACATTCGCAGACATCTGTGGATGCATTCGTGCAGTTTGATTACAATCCGCTGCCGTGGCTAAATGTCATAGCGTCAGTACGCGATGACTATTTTTCGGCTTCAAATAAAAATGCCGTAACCTCGCGTCTTGCCGCAATGTTCAAACTTTCACCTCTCACCATCAGGGCATCATATTCAGGCGGATTTCGCGCGCCGACGCTCAAGGAGATGTATATGTGTTTCGACATGGCGGGGATACAGATGATATATGGCAATCCGGATCTTAAGCCCGAACGAAGTCACAATTTCAATATTGCGCTTGAACGTAACGGTCAGATCCGCCATTCGTTTCTGGCCGGCTCTTATAGCGCTGTCGTCTCCGGCTATTACAATTACTATGACAGCCGGATCACTACGACGGATTTTCCCGGCAATGCAGACCTTGAGGAGGGAGCGATATATACGAATGAAGAGGGGGTGAAAGCCGTAGGAGTGGATGCTACCGTCCGTTATCGTTCCTGTGCAGGAATAGGGCTGTCGGTAAGCTATAATTATCTCCACATGGCAGGCCACATCGTAGACTCGCAGTTTGCCCAACCTCGTCCGCACTCTGCAACCTGGAGGCTGGATTATGACCGGCAGATATGTGTGAATTATGGTATCTATGCCGGAATTTCGGGACGATATCTATCGAAGCCCGTGAGCCAATATGAGACAGACGGAGCATACTCTATGTGGAAATTCACTTTGCAGCAGCGAATATGGAGAGGCATAAAAATAAATTTAACTATAGACAATCTGCTTAATTATAGACCGGAAGTGTATTATTGGAACTCAGCTCCGACCACGGGACGCTCATGGTCTGTAGGTGTGTCACTGGATATAAATGACTTTTTCACATGAAATATGTTCATATTAATTAAATAGAATATGGAAATAACAAATGACTTACAGTCGAATGGAAAGAAGAGATACTGGTGGAAGGCGATAGCCTCATTCCTGCTGGTACTCTTTATGATGCCGCTTGGTCATGCTCTGATGATCATCATGGAGCACACAATGAGCGCAACTGTCCTTCATTATTCGGCTTTCATCATGGGTGGGATCGGTCTGGCAATGGTTATAGTCGGTGTATTCGCCAAGGGCGATACTCGTCAGACCCTTTGGGGATTGTTCGGAGGGCTACTGTTTTGGACCGGTTGGGTGGAATTTCTATTTATGTACTATGCCAACCGATTCGGCACACAGCCGCTGTTAGATCCGGTGACGGGTGAAGTCCTCACACGTCCTGAATATCTTATCATGCCCGCTTCTTTCGGCTTTTGGATGATGATAATGGTGATGTATATCTTCAGTACCCGCAATGGCTGCAACTTTATCAACTGGTGGCAGAAAAGGTTGTTGGGGAGGAGAAAAGCGGAGATAGCCGCCAGTCCGATGACGCGCCACAGCTCCATAGTGACATTTATGGAGCTGGTGATGATAATGTGGGGGGGCTATCTGTTGTTGATGTTCTGCTATGATGATGAATTTCTGGGCGACCGACATCCGGTGACTCTGGTGGTAGGACTGGGGTGTCTGATAGGCTCGTTTTTCATCTTTACCAAGCAGCTGCGCATACCCTCGTGGGGTGCAAATATCCGCATGGCCATCGCCACTGTGATAGTGTTTTGGACGCCGGTGGAGATAATGGGACGCATTGATATCTTTCAGGAGATGTGGGTAGCGCCCATGGAGCATAAGACAGAGATGCTTGTCCTACTCGGCGCTTTCACGGCGATTGCCGTCTATCTATGGTATAAGACCCCATCCCACAAAAAATGTTAACGCAGGGGTCGCAGCTTCCGACCATCTTTGACCTTTTGGTTCAGTCACATAGCCCGCTATGCTCCTTCACCTGCAAGGCCAAATATGACCGAAATCTGCGACCCCTGCGTTAACATTTTTTGTGGGATGGGGTCTAAAAGCGCCGTAAGAAGGAAAGCGGTCTAATATTCGCTGTATAAAAATTGAGGCTCCGTCAAGCCGTTATGGCGACGGAGCCTCAATTTTGTATATGTGTGAGGGTCGATTATTTGAGCTTGGCCTGTATGGCAGCAGTCTCTTTTTCGTATCCGGGCTTCTGGAGGAGCGCAAACATATTCTTTTTGTAAGCTTCTACTCCGGGCTGGTTGAAGGGATTGACTCCGAGGAGATATCCGCTGATGCCGCAGGCCTTTTCGAAGAAGTAGATGAGCTGTCCGAGTGAGTACTCGTCGAGTGTCGGGATTTCGATATGTATGTTGGGTACTCCACCTTCCACGTGTGCGATCTTGGTGCCGAGTTCAGCCATTTTGTTGACTTCATCCACACCTTTGCCGGCGAGATAGTTGATGCCGTCGAGGTTTTCGGCGTCCATAGGCACTCTTACTGAGAGTGCGGGCTTGCGTACAGAGATGACGGTCTCGAAGATGGTGCGTTCACCCTCCTGTATCCACTGTCCCATGGAGTGGAGGTCGGTGGTAAGGTCGACTGATGCGGGGAAAATACCCTTGCCGTCTTTGCCTTCGGACTCACCGTAGAGCTGCTTCCACCATTCGGAGAAGAAGTGGAGTTTGGGGTTGAAGTTTACGAGGATTTCGATTTTCTTACCGGAACGGTAGAGTGCGTTGCGGAGACGGGCGTATGTCTCAGCGGGGTTTTCCGGCGAGGGATGCAGGGTAGTGTTCTGCATGTCGCGAGCACCGTTGAGCAGCTTTTCAATATCATGTCCGGCGACGGCGATAGGCAGGAGACCTACTGGTGTGAGTACTGAGAATCGTCCTCCGACATTGTCGGGGATGATGTATGTCTCGAATCCTTCTTTG
>CAYSJG010000182.1:0-4111 GCA_964431295.1 uncultured Sangeribacter sp.
CGAGGAGGGCACACGACTCAGCGCCGAGTTCGTGGCTTTTTTAAAAGACGAAGGTGGAGACGACCGCACTGTCGATTAAACACATCGCGCAGATGTACTGCGTCAACGGAAAGTATTATGCTGAACTATACCGAAATAAGTTAAGCGGTTACGCGAACTGGTGCGCTGAAGAACTTGGCTGCGGGTTCTATTTCAATGCCGCCAATATCGGTCCGTACATGAGCCTTGATGAGACCTGCCTGAGCAATGGCGAGGTCTGGACATTTCTGACTAATAAGGACGGACACGGAGGCAAAGGCACTTTGGCTGCTGCCATACCGGGGACAAAAAGTGACGAGATCATATCGATACTCGTAGCCGCAATGGACAGGAGTACCAGGCGAAAAGTCAAGGAGGTTACCTGTGATTTATCTCCCTCCATGATGCTGATTGCAGCCGAGGTCTTCTACAATGCGCATGTGGTCAACGACCGTTTCCATGTGCAGCAGGTTTACAATGAGGCTGTTGACGAGATCCGCATCGACATACGTCGCCAACTGATTGCCGAAGACAACAGCCGCGACAAATCAACGCCACCTGTGACATACTCTAACGGTGAAACCATGCGCCAAATTCTTGCCCGCAGCAAGCACTCTCTGATGATGGCCCAAAACAAATGGTCTGACATTCAGCGCCATCGCGTCAACATTCTGTTTAAGCACTATCCTATCTTGAAAACTGCATACTCCCTGGCCATGCAACTGCGCCGCATATTTAACATGAAAATCTCTCCGACAAACGCGATGGGAAAAATGAACCGGTGGTATGAAAATGTAATGGCATTGGGTAACAATAACTTTCGTTCTGTTATCAAGACGTTTAAAAATCACGCTCCGACTATACTGAACTACTTCCGTCGCCGTGCCACAAATGCGTCCGCCGAGGCATTCAACTCTAAGGTCAAAATCTTTCGCTCGCAAATGCGTGGTGTCCGTGATCGGAACTTCTTTATCTTCCGACTCGTCAAACTATACGCCTAAATATTTAACATCTCCCCTCCCGCATTTTAACAAATGCACCGAGTATCCGGCTTGACCCTAAAAAATGTTAAATCTACTCTGATTTTAGGGGTACCTATTTGGGGTACCCATTTTTATAGGCATAAGAAAACCCACTGAAATTCAGCGGGTTAATTCTTGTCTTGGCGGAGAGGACGAGATTCGAACTCGTGGATAGGATTGCTCCCATCGTCGGTTTAGCAAACCGGTGGTTTCAGCCACTCACCCACCTCTCCTTTGCGAGTGCAAATTTAATTACTATTTCTGCTATTTCCAAATTTTGCGGCTATATTCGGCAAAAAAATATGCTTTTATAGTGATTTTTTAGTAATTTTGTTTCTGATGACGGGTATGTTGCGCCTGTCAATAGGCTTTATGAGAGGCTTTGTCATGAAGCTTTGGTATACTTTTTATTTATTTTTTTGACCTTAAAAATTTTTTATCGTGAATATCCTTAGGGTGTTATTGTCCGGCTTTGTGTCGGCGGTGTGTTGTGTGAGCGCTTTTGCTGTGCCGGCAAAGCAGGGTGTGCGTACTTATGTGCAGCCTGATGGGTCTGTAATATCTCTTCGTCTTATAGGTGACGAGTATTTTCATGCTTTGGTGACGGAGGATGGCCTGACTGTAAGTCGTGATAATAATGGTGTGTTTCGCTACCGTACGGCAGACGGGAGTGTGGGTATGCCAGTCCATAATCCGGGTGAGCGTACGGTGTGGGAGCGGAATTATGTATCATCTCTGGGTGAAGGCACATCTTTCACTTCTCTGTCAAGAAGTCGTCGCGAGGCTGTGAAGTCGTCGCGCAAGGCTCGCGCAGGGCGTCGCGTGGGTGCTCAGAATCGTCAGGTGCCGTGTGTGGGATCGCCGCGTATTCCTATACTTTTGGTGCAGTATAAGGATTATAAATTCAAGGATGCTGATGCAAAGGCTACCTTTACAGATTTTTTCTGTGAGGGTGAGAAGAGCGCATACAGGTATTTTGCTGATCAGTCGAATGGCAAATATACTCCTCAGTTTGATGTATATGGTCCTTATACCCTCTCTTCCAATCGTGTGTCTTATGGCGGCAATGATACCTACGGCAATGACAAGGGTGTGGGTCGGATGGTAGGCGAGGGTTGTCTGGGTCTGAATGCCCAGGTGGATTTCAGCCGATATGACAATGACGGTGATGGGGAGTGTGATGTGGTGATAGTCCTTTATGCCGGTGACGGGGAGGCGTCCTCTTATGAGAATGATTGCGAGGACTCGGTGTGGCCGTGTCAGTGGGATTTGGCAAGTTCGGATTATGGTAAATCTCTGACTCTTGACGGTACGAAGGTAAATAAGTTTGCAGTATTCAATGAGCTGAATGGTCTTGATCTTACTAAAATAGATGGTATAGGGACGTTCTGTCATGAGTTTTCGCATTGCATAGATCTTCCGGACTTCTATGATACGGATTACAATGGTCATTTCGGCATGGGTCCGTGGTCTCTGATGGATTATGGTTCTTATAATGATGATGGTTATACTCCGGTGGGTTATACTGCTTATGAGAAGTGGTTTATGGGTTGGATAGATATACCTGAGGCTACTGAAAACACTCTGTATACTCTTCCGGTGTCCAATAGCGGCAGTGATGCGGGTGATGTGGCGGTGAAGCTCACTAATCCCCGTGATGCCGATGAGTATTATATCATAGAGAATCGTGCGCGACAGGGTTGGGACAAATATATGGCTGCGGAGGGTCTGCTGATCACTCATGTGACTTATGATGCGTCGGCTTGGAGTGATAATGTAGTCAACAATTACACGTTGCAGCGCATGACTCCGGTAGCTGCGGACAATAATCTTAAGATGAATAAGATAAGAGTGGACGGGGAGGTGTATTACGAGATAGACG
Organism: uncultured Sangeribacter sp.; assembly: GCA_964431295.1. Classification (GTDB taxonomy): domain Bacteria; phylum Bacteroidota; class Bacteroidia; order Bacteroidales; family Muribaculaceae; genus Lepagella. The sequence continues at coordinate 2,923 of CAYSJG010000182.1, forward strand.
AGGTTAGTCTGAAGGGTGATTTATGGCCTTATGCGGGTAATAATGAGCTGACGGACTCATCTGTGCCTGCGGCAAAGGTGAATACCGGGTCTTATCTTGGCAAGCCCGTGACGGAGATGTCTTGCAATGTGGACGGTACGATATCTTTCTGGGTGATGAGGGGTGCGGTGGAGAAGGTGTCGGCTCCTGTGAATGTAGGTCATGAGGTAAAGTCGTCTGCTTCCGCTACGATATATTGGGAGGCGGGTGATGATAATGATGTGACTTATACTCTGGAGCTGTATGAGCATAAGGATATCGCGTATACGCTTATTTCTGAGACGGACTTCAATGATGCTGCTCACGGATGGTCGTCTGACGGATATACGACTGCTGGGACTACTGGAGGTATACGTCTGGGTTCGAGCAATCGCACCGGTTCGCTGACTTCTCCGTCGTTTACTCTTGCTTCGGAGAGTGTGGTGAGTGTGATATTGGATGCCGAGCAGTATAGTGACAGTGAGAATATCGGTAAGGTGAGTCTGCTGTCGGGCGGGTCAGTGTTGAAGTCCGAGACGTTGTCACTTACTGAGGATATGAGCAGGTATGCAGTGGTGTTCAGTGATGTGCTTGTGGGTGAGTCGCTGAGCGTGAAGATAGAGACAGTGTCGTCGAAGAAGCGTTTTGCGGTGGAGTATGCGGCGATATATGAGGGGGATGCCTCGGATCTGTCTGAGGGGAATGGGGTGCGTGTGTCGCGTAGTCAGGCTCAGGAGAGCGGTGATGAGTTTTCGCGGACTGTGGAGGGGATCTCGGGTCTCAGCTATACAGTGAGCGGGATGAAAGCCGGTGGGTGCTTTGACTATCGTGTGAAGGCAGTGCCGTCTGACAGCGAGAATTACGGTGAAAGTGGATGGAGTAAGGTGGGTGTGCTCGACCTGTCGCAGCTTACCGGTATTTCCTATCCTGACAGTGAGAAGTATGGCCGTGTGGATGAATATTTCACTCTGGAGGGTGTGCGTGTGAATGCGGATGATTTGCATCCCGGAGTGTATATCCGTGTATGCGGGGGAGTGGCTGAAAAAATCATGATAAGATAGTGAGTTTTTTACCGATTGACACAATAAGTTAAGGATATATAAGTTATTTAAGTTAGTTAAGTTTAGTTAGTGAATATTACAGTAAGTGATGTAAGTAAAAAATATGGAGT
>CAYSJG010000183.1:0-4077 GCA_964431295.1 uncultured Sangeribacter sp.
AATCCGAGGCTCTTGTGATATCCTGCACCTATGCCTACTGTCTGTATCCACTTGTTGCGATAGCCCATGAAAATGTCAAAATTGAATGTGGACATATCCATGCCGGAGAGGTCAATGGAGGTGCCGAGTTCCCCACCGAATATGAATGGCTTAAGCTTTAGATTCTTCTTATCTCCCTTATGCAGGATCTCATTGCGTACAATTGTGCCGTCAGGTGCCACGCTCTCACCATCTTGTAAGGTGCGTACCTCTTGAGTGCCATCCGAATAAGTAGTGGTGACAATCGTTGTCTCTTCGACAATCCGGTCAATGGCCGTATCATTGGGCGAAGATTCCTCCGATGCTCCGGGATTGAGATGTTGAGTTTCGGTCTCCGACTTTGATACAGAATCCACTGCATCGACGGGTTCAATTACAAGGACATCCTTGGTGGTCTCCTCTATTTCAACGCCATCCGGGAGTGTAGTCTCATTATCAGATCCGACTGAAGAGGACTGTTTCTCCTCGCTGTCAGACTTTTCAATCTTGACTATATATCCTTTGGTGCGGTCGAAACGGTATCCTTCGGGCATATAATATTCTGTTTCTGTCCGGGCGGATACAGTAAAAATCGCAGCCATGACTAATAAGGTTATACTAATTGTTCTCTTTGTCATGGCTGCGTATTTATGTATGATTATTTGACTGATAGTATTATTCTCCGAGGTAGCTTTTAAGGAGCTTGCTCTTTTGTCCTTTGAGTCTGCGGATAGCTTTCTCTTTAATCTGACGGACACGCTCACGTGTGAGGTCGAATTTGGCACCGATTTCCTCCAGCGTCATCTCCTGACATCCGATACCGAAAAACATCTTGAGTATCTCCCTTTCGCGGTCGTAAAGCTGTCTGAGAGCGCGATCCACCTCTTTGGAGAGCGACTCCTGATTGAGCGACTGGTCTGCCATAGGGCTGTCGTCGTTGGGGAGCACATCAAGCAGCGAATTGTCTTCTCCCTCTACAAAGGGGGCGTCAACGGATATGTGTCTGCCGGATACTTTGAGTGTGTCGGACACTTTATCCACAGGCAAATCAAGACGCTCGGCGAGCTCTTCGGGGGAAGGCTTACGCTCGTTTTCCTGCTCGAATTTGGCAAGCTCTTTGGAAATCTTATTGAGCGAACCTACTTGATTGAGAGGAAGACGTACAATTCTGGACTGCTCTGCAAGCGCTTGAAGGATAGACTGTCTAATCCACCATACAGCGTATGATATAAACTTGAATCCTCTGGTCTCATCAAACTTCTGAGCGGCCCTGATGAGTCCGAGGTTACCTTCATTGATGAGGTCCGGAAGACTGAGTCCCTGATTCTGGTATTGTTTGGCTACTGAGACGACAAATCGGAGATTGGCTTTGGTAAGCTTTTCAAGTGCGGCTCTATCGCCTTTTTTAATGCGTTGAGCGAGTTCTACCTCCTCGCTGACAGAAATCAGTTCTTCACGACCTATCTCTTGAAGATACTTGTCAAGAGATGCGCTTTCGCGATTGGTGATTGATTTGGTTATCTTGAGTTGTCTCATTCTTCTTACAAAATCTGACAGAGTGCAAAATTAATAAAAAAATCTAAATTGCACAAGTATATGTCACATTGCCCACTGCGAATAAGATTATTAATCCTTATGCCGCGATGGGGGAGGCACTTTTTATTGGCAATTGCCTGCCCGGCATTTGTGGATACAATTACCGGGCAGGCAGAAGTATGCCGAATAAGGTGCGTTATTCTATTACAATTTACTGACCTGAAAGGTTTACGGCGTAGTATCCCTTTTTGCCGGTTGAGTATACTCCGCTCACGAAAAGCACCTTGTCAGAGTCCTCTTCACGCATGACAGCGTTATAGATTGCTTCTACATCATCGGATGAGTTGACACGCTGACCATTGATGTCAGTAATGACAAAGCCGTCCTTGACTCCTGCGTCTTTCATAAGGCCGGCACGCAATCCGCTGACCTGTACGCCATAGTCTACTCCATAGCTCTCTTTCTGCTCTTGAGTCAGTTTCATAAAGGCACATCCGAGTTCGTTGAAGTCGCCTTTCTTGGTTATTTCGGTATTGCCCTGTGTGTTGCGTAATGTGCCGCTTTTCTGTATAAACTTATTGTCGCGGTAAAAGCCTACGGTAATTCTGTCGCCAGGTCTGAACTTATTGATCTGCTCGGTCAGCTGGGGGAAAGTGGCCACCGCAACGCCGTTGATTTCCACAATTACGTCATCCTCCTCTATTCCGAGTTCGCGGGCTGTGCTGCGGGGCTGGACATCGCTTACGAGCAGGCCGGTCTTGGTAGCAGTGATTTTTTTCTCCTTTGCGAGTTTGGCATCAAGCTCGCGCACTGAGCATCCGAGCACTGCACGCTGCACTGTACCGTATTGCTTAAGGTCGGACATCACTTTGCTGACTATGCTTGTGGGAATGGCAAAGGAGAATCCTGAATAGCTTCCGGTATTGGAATAGATTGCTGAGTTAATGCCGACGAGCTCTCCTCTGAGATTGACGAGTGCACCGCCTGAATTGCCTGGATTGAGCGCTGCATCAGTCTGTATGAATGATTCTATGCCCATACGTCCTCCACGCGAATTGCTTCCGAGACTTCGTGCCTTGGCGCTTACTATGCCTGCGGTAACTGTGGAGTTGAATCCAAAAGGATTGCCCACGGCGAGCACCCACTCACCGATCTTGAGGGCATCACTGTCGCCGAAGGTGATGGCAGATAGATTTTTCGCATCTATCTTCAGCAGGGCGAGATCTGTAGCCTCGTCTGTGCCGATCACTCGCGCATCATAAGTGGAATTGTCGTTGAGAAGAACTTCGAGGCGGTCAGCACCGTCCACTACATGATTGTTGGTGACGATATATCCGTCGGAGGAGATGATGACTCCGGAGCCGAGGCCACTCTGCACCATATTGTCGTCACGGTCTGACCGCTCCTGACGGCGAGGTTGCTGCTGGCGCTCCTGCGGGCCGAAAAAGAAGTCAAACATGCCGAAGGGGTCATAGCCGCCATACTGTTGCTGACGGCGTGAGGTAAAGCTCTTGATACATACAACTTCGTTGACAGTCTTTTCGGCGGCTGCCGTAAAGTCGTTGTCAAATTTTGATGCAGCTGCAGTCCGGATAAACTGATTGTCGGGCGCAGGGGCTCCATATGTCAGGAAGCCGGTAATGGCGAAGCTCGCGGTTAGAGCAAATGACAATATCTTTTTCATCTGGTTTGGATTGATATACTGATATTCTGACTTGATTATGTTCGCACTGGAGAGAGAATTATTCAATCTCCTCTCAATTATAAGAGCAAATTTCATGCTAATATTACATATCAGCAAGCATTCTTAACTAAATTTAATACTTTATACCGATATTTTCTATTAATTTAGCATTTGAATACTGTAGGGCAGTGTATTATGACTTTCCATCTTTATCCCCTATATTTATGAGCACGTCGATTTCCAAATCTGTCACTCATTCTTTTGCATTGAGCATAGCATTTGCCATGATCTTTTTACTCGCTTCTTGCAGCAGCAGGCATGCCGTTGTCAAAAGAGGAGGTAAGGAGACTCAGCGCGAGATAGTCAGCGATGTCAATCATAGTCTGAACAATCTTCGCGGGATGCGTCGCGAGATCGTGAAGGAGGCCCTTTCATGGGAGGGGACTCCATATAAATATGCATCGGCGGATAAGGTGGAAGGCACTGACTGCAGTGGCATGGTGCTTCGCGTATATGAGACTGTAGCACAGGTGAAGTTGCCTCGCAATTCCGGGAAACAGAGTGAATTTTGCGAAACTATCCGCATGAAAGATCTGCAGCCAGGCGATCTGGTGTTTTTTGCTACGGGCAAGGATCCTTCGAGGGTATCACATGTCGGAGTGATGCTGGATGAGAACCATTTTATCCATGCCTCGACATCAAAGGGTGTCGTAATTTCCGACATCACAACTCCATACTATCAGAGGACATTTATTTGTTGCGGCAGGGTGCCGGGGATATAGACGGCCGCTTAGACCCCAGCTCACAAAAAATGTTAACGCAGGGGTCGCAGATTTCGG
>CAYSJG010000184.1:0-4073 GCA_964431295.1 uncultured Sangeribacter sp.
GGATAAAATTACGTTGACGGATTGTTTGCGGGCGATGTTTTCAATTTCTCCTCCGGAAAGATCGAATTGGGAGGCAAGTGTTTGTGCATCTTCACTCGATAAACCTTTTAGCATAGCTTTCCAAATTTCGATGCGGGCATTGACTGTGGGCTTATCGAAGCGGATTTTATATAGGAATCTACGCTCGAATGCTTTGTCAAGATTTGTGGTGAGGTTTGTGGTAGCAATCATAATACCTTCGAGCGTTTCCATTTCCTGAAGTATTATGTTCTGAATGGAGTTCTCCATTTTGTCAACGGCGCGTGAAGCCCCCTCCATTCTGACACCCAAAACAGCGTCAGCCTCATTGAAAAGCAATATCGGTGCGAGCTTTGAGTTTTTACAGATGTTGCGGTAGCGGTCAAAGAGAGCCTTGATATTTTTCTCACTTTCGCCCACCCAACAACTTTTTATCTTATCAACATCCACACGCATAATATCGCGACCTGTCTGTCGTGCAATCTGATAAACGGTTTCGGTCTTTCCGGTGCCGGGAGCTCCATAGAATATGCAGCAAAAACCGGGTCTCATACCAGCTGAGCGAAGACGGGATTGGACCTCTTTGAAACGGGAATCTGAAAGAATCGATGAAAGTTCTGTTATTTGGTCACGTTCAGAGACATTGTATATCAGCATTTTCTCGCTAAGAGTATCAGCTTTGACAAGTCCTTTGTCGGATTTTCCGACATTATTCAAATTCAGTTCACAAAGCAGTTCATCTTTTGCCTTATCTGTCAGTTTGAATGAATCTGAACGAGCCATACCATCTTCATTGACATTTTCGATAAGCTCTTTTTCAAAAAGTTCGGAATCACGTGTGCGAAACTCCCGTTTTACCCAACTTGGAATTTCATTGTCATCGAATATATCGTCAATGTCATGGAAGCCAATATTGTCATCGTTATTTTCTACAAACAGATGTGCCATAAAGATAAACAACAGAGTGTCTTCATCTCCGAAATTACATCGCCGTAACTCTGTAGCAAATGTAGTGTCCTTGATTTCATTGAGCATATCCATTGTTTGCTCCATCAAGGAATCGTGCGTCAGTTCATCATCATCTTTCTCGTTCATCAGCTTGTCGAATCTGTCGAAGAAAGTCTGAGTATCAAGCACCGGTTCTGCCTCATGAGTGTATGGCTGATTCTTACGCAGTGATTTCAGAACTGCACCAGGAACACGGTAGCTTAGCGACTTACGGCTACGCGACGCACGAAGATAATGCATGGATTCAAGAATATCGATGTCATCTGAAAGGCGCAGTATTTTAGTAGTACGGCAACCTGCGTATCTTGCAATTTCAGAAATCATAATGCGGCTGTCTTCGCTTCTGTCAACGAACATAGCGAGTAGAACCACTTGCATGGCAGTGAGTTTTAACTTGCGAGAGGCGTATTTTACATGTGTCGAAGCTTTCTCAAAAAAGTCTCTGTCAAGATTAGAGTCTTCGGCAAGTTCAACTATATACTCGAAAGACTCCAGTACGCTTTTAGGCTTAGCGTTCTTGGCATCGTTCTTCTGTTTTGACTTATCAACCTCTTTTTCTTTATGAAGGTCTAATTCTCTCATCGCTTAAATTGTCTTTGAGTTACGGCACAAAATTACGCCACTACTGTATCAAAGAGCGATACAGTATATAAAATTTACAGTGGTCCTGAAAATTTTTTGACAGGGTTGCCTCGCTGTAGATTGTCGTGGTTGCTCCATTGAAGCGCTTGCGATTCTGCTACGGCTGTGTCGTTTTGCCGACGGAGTTTCAACAGGAGTCGTTCTCTTGCAAGAGTTTTGTTCTGCGCCTGTGAGCGTTCGTCAGAGCATTTCACCGAAAGTCCGGTTGGTGTGTGGATTGCCCGGACCGTGGTTTCCACTTTGTTGACGTTCTGACCTCCTTTACCTCCTGAGCGGCAGGTTTCGTAAACGATGTCCGATTCATCAATCTGCGGCAGTTCTACCTCATCGAAGAAGTTGACTCCGACAAACCAGTTGCTGCGTTTGTGACCGGAACGATAAGAATTTCGGGTTGAACGCCAAAGTATGGTGCCCTGCCATTCGGCAGCAATAGACTGAGGGATTGCATTTTCGGTAACGAAAGTCATTGACATGAAGCAACCGGCGTGTTGATTGTGAGGTTCACAATCAGCGAGTTGCAGTGTCGGGATAGCGTTGACCAGTTCGCGTGCCACAAGGGTTACAGCTCTCGCACATTCCACCGGGCCGCGTCCGGCTGTGATTTGTATGTAATGTTTCATTCTCCGTTGTCTTTGATGTTGAATTTCGGTTTTATCATGGCGACGACATCTACTGTAGGTCTGATAAGTTCAAGGATTTCTTCGGTGGCTTTGTATGCCATCGGAGATTCATCAAGAGTGCCTTGGCAAACCGATGATGAGTAAATTCCGGTCATTGCAGTTTCAAATTCACTCATGGATATTTGTTTTTTGGCCTGCGCCCGGCTCATGATGCGTCCGGCGCCATGTGGAGCCGTATTGAGCCACCGGTCATTTCCTTTGCCGACACAAATTGCTATTCCATCGCGCATATTGAAGGGAATTGCCACCTTTCTACCCTCGGATGCGTCAATGGCTCCTTTGCGCAGCATCGGCATCTCGTTTGTAACCGATATGTAGTTGTGGGTCGTAAAAATAGACTCCACGCATTTCGCCTTACACAACTTTTTGAGGATAGTGAATACTCGGTCGCGGATAATCTGATGATTGTAGAGCGCGTATGCCTGGGCCATAATCAAATCTGACAGATAGCCACGTAAAGCATCACCCCAGAGATAACCGACATACTTGGCGCGTTTGGGATTCTGTGCGATATTTCGCCAATGATTAGCAACCTTTACGCCGAGATTGCGCGAACCGCAGTGTATTGTCAGCCAGCCGTCGCCGGATTCTGTATCTTCTCCATACTCAATAAAGTGGTTGCCACCGCCGAGCGTACCGAGACTTTTGTAGAAGATGCCTTCCTGAAGTTTGATGCGTCGACAGAAGTCACTGATGAAATGTGCGTCTAAGCGCGGCGCCTCATTGATAAGATCGGGAGCTGCCGAGCGGGCCTTCTGATATTGAGAGTTTAAGAAACGAAACAGCTCTTTTTCGTTGAGAGAGTTCTTCTGACATATGTCCGTGCCGGTCGGAATCGCCTCACGGATGCGATGGTCAAGAAGCGGAAAATCCTCGGGATTGACCGCACACGAAAGCCGGTGCATGGAGATGGTGCAACCAGTGTCAACACCCACATGGTCGGGATTGACATATATCCCGACCGGGTAGGCCGTGCCCACATTGCATGAGTTCCCGGCGTGGACATCGGGCATCTGCACTATCGGCACACCCTCCATTGCCGGATGATTGCAAAGTTCTGTTATCCAGTCGAGAGCCGACGGCTCTATATTGTCTGTGAAAACTTCGGCGGATGTAAAATTTCCTGTAATGTTCATATTGTTCTGATTTTGCCGCAAAGTTGAGACCCGAGTGCGCAGAGGATTTGCGCACTTGTGAAAAAAAAGCTATTTTTGCAAAAAAAATAATTTTGCCATGCCCCTGAACCGAGCCGCTCTTATCAGTATATCCACCATCGACTAATGTCTTCAGAACCATTATCGCCGCTGGACCATCGACGACCTTATTGACGCCTGCACCGATGCGTTGGCTGAATTTGAAGGACGGAGTAATCCCGTGAGCCGCCGGACGTTTCAGAACGATCTTGCGCTGATGCGCAGCGACCGCTTGGGTTATAACGCCCCGATAGTGGTGAGGGAAAACAAATATTATGAATATGAAGATCCAGATTTCAGCATTACTCATCTTCCGCTGAATGATGAAGGTCTTGACGCATTGAACTCGGCTCTCGACATATTACGCCAGTTGCAGGGTTTTCCACAGCTTGCATCTTCAATCGACACAATCAGCAAACTCAACGAGCAGATTTCGCGCCACACTGGGACATCGGTTCCGGCAATGGATATGGAGCATGTGGCAGGCTACACAGGCGCAAAATTTATAGGTGATATTTACGACGCTGTCCGT
>CAYSJG010000185.1:0-1071 GCA_964431295.1 uncultured Sangeribacter sp.
AACTGATTCGGCATTATCTGGATTGAAAAAGTTACCGCCTGAAATATCAAAGAAGCGGTCAAAGTACTCCTTTAGGCATTTGATGACTGTCTTCTTCTTCTCGGCACGGCGTGCTCCTGCGTTACCGAACAATCCCATCGGGGGCAGAATCTCGGCTATGGCTGTTCCGCTCTCACGAACCTCGCCGTTACGGAATGACTGTTCGACAAAGGCGAGAGTCTTTTCTCGGTTAAGATTTTCTTCTGTGATAATCTCTTCTATCTGCTTCGCCTGGCTCCGGCGCACAAATTCGCTCCATTGGTTGTGAACATCCGTATCCGGAGTATGCTGATAGATGAAGTCCCGGATCAGTTCTTCCTTGTTCCGCAAGTCAGGGGATGCCTGAACCGATTTCATGGTCTTGATGACAATTTCGCGGTCGTGGTTCTCATCACCATTGAGCTGTCCTACAAGGAACAGGATGTAATCAATGTTTATCTCTATTGACTTCATCAGCTCCATTTCAAACACGAGGTCGTCATTGATGTTGACCGCCTCACCCTCCTTGGGACGGTATTTGTCATGAAGTTCATTGTAGAGACTACGATAGTCGAGGAAATCGCAGTTTAGGTCGATTATTTCGTTACCCTCAAACTCATCAAATGTAAGCAGGATGTTCAGCGCACGTAGAACGGTACCGAATAGGCGGATAAAGTCTTTCTCGGCAGTCTCGCCTGTAAGTGGGAAACCGTCGATAGGATATTTATTCAAAAGCAGCTCAATTAGTTCCTTCCAACCGGAATAATGTTTGCCACCTTCGTCATCATACCCGAAATAGTAATCATCGAAAGTCTTAAGCAATATCAGCCCACCGGCATTCTCGTTGCCGAAGAGTTTCAGGCAATCGTTTGTAGCCTTTTCAAGATTGCGGAAGCACACGATGTTGCCGTGGTCTTTGATGGTGTTGAGGATGCGGTTGGTACGCGAGTACGCCTGCAACAGCCCATGATAGCGAAGGTTTTTGTCAACCCACAGTGTGTTTAGCGTGGTTGCATCGAAGCCGGTCAGGAACATATTCACCACTATCAGCAG
>CAYSJG010000185.1:1081-4072 GCA_964431295.1 uncultured Sangeribacter sp.
CGGATTTTCATCCGCTGTGACAGGTCTTTGTAGTAGTTTTGGAACTTTTCGTTCGATGTGTCATAGCTCGTACCGAACATCTCGTTATAATCTTTGATGCACTGCTCCAGAAACTCGCGGCTGCCTTGGTCGAGACCAGTTGTATCTTCTGGCGATTCATCCTCTATATCGACATTGGGCGAGTAGCTGTAAATAGTCGCTATTTTGAGCTGCCGGTCGGGAGGCAATGGCTCCATCTGCTTCTTCAACTCGGTATAGTAGAGCTTTACAAAGGGGATGGAAGCGACCGCGAGTATTGAATTGAAGCCGGTGAGCCGTGTTTTCTGCTTTTCCTCCTTCACGGCATTACGGTCACGGGCAGTTGCAACCTCTTTTACGTTGACAAGACGGCTGAACGAGTAGCTGCGGGCATCGCGGCGCGTTTTCTGAGCGAAGTGGTCGAGAACGTATTTCGTTACGAGCGATATGCGTTGCGGGGCCATCAGCGCACGTTCACGGTCGATGTTGTTCACCAGTTCGTCCATTACTTCGTCTTCCTCGTGCATCGTGCGGATGTAATCAACCTTGAACGGCAGCACATTCTCGTCGCGTATGGCATCGACAATCGTGTATGAATGGAGTTGTGTGCCGAAAGCCCCCTCCGTTGTAGTGAACTCCACGTTCCTGACGCTTCCGGCATTTTCAGGAAATATCGGTGTGCCGGTGAAGCCGAACATATGATATTTCTTGAACCGCTTGACAATAGCCTTGTGCATGTCGCCGAACTGCGAGCGGTGGCACTCGTCGAAAATCAGCACGATATGCTGTCCGTAAACCGCATGTTGCGGATTCCGGGCTATGAAGTTGGAGAGCTTCTGTATGGTCGTTATGATTATTCTTGCATTGCTATCAGGACTGAGCTGTTTTGCAAGGACGGCTGTCGATGAATTGGAATTGGCTGCGCCTTTCTCGAAACGGTCATATTCCTTCATGGTCTGATAGTCAAGGTCTTTTCTATCAACCACAAACAGCACTTTGTCGATTTCAGGCAGGTGTGATGCCAGCCTTGCTGTCTTGAACGAAGTCAGCGTCTTGCCCGAACCGGTTGTATGCCATATATAGCCTCCGCCATCGCGTGTACCCCATGTCTTTGCATTGGAGCTGATGATGATTTTCCGCAGAATTTTCTCAGTTGCGGCTATCTGATATGGACGCATGACGAGCAGCAGATTCTCGGCGGTGAAAACGCAATATCGGGTCAGTATGTTGAGTATGGTATGTTTGGCGAGGAAAGTCTGCGTGAAGTCAACAAGGTCGTAAATTGGCTCGTTGTTTTCCCTCGCCCAATAGGATGTGAATTCAAACGAGTTGGATGTCTGCTTCTTTCCCTTCCCTTTGCCGGGATTCTGATTGTTTCGGCTGACGGCGTCGCGCGTGGTGTTGCTGTAATATTTGGTGAGCGTGCCGTTGCTTATGATGAAAATCTGAACGAACTCATGCAGCCCGCTTCCGGCCCAGAATGAATCGCGCTGATAACGGTTTATTTGGTTGAAAGCATCCTTGATACTCACGCCACGACGTTTCAGCTCCACGTGGACGAGCGGCAGACCGTTTACAAGTATGGTAACGTCATAGCGGTTGTCAAACGCTCCTCCCTCCGGCTCATACTGGTTGATTACCTGAAGTGAGTTGTTGTGGATGTTCTCTTTGTCAATCAGGGTGATATTGACTTTCGAGCCGTCAGGACGTACCCATGCCTTGCGGTGGTCTTCCTGTATGGTGCGCGTCTTTTCGACTATGCCCTGATTCGGATTGCCGAGGTGTTCGTGGAAAAAAGCTTGCCATTCTTCATCCTCGAAATGCAAGTGGTTGAGCTTCTCAATCTGTCGGCGCAGGTTGTCTATCAATTCCTTTTCCGAGGTTATGGGCAAATAGTCGTAAGCCTGACGGGTGAGTTGCTTGATGAAGTCAGACTCCATTTCAGCCTCACTCTGATATTGTGCGGCACTGCGGTAGCCTGGCTCGAATTCGGCAACCACGGTCGACTCGGGGTTCTCGGATATAAGGTCGTAAGTACTCATCATTTTATGTTGTTGTTATCAATCCGAGAATTCGGAGAACTCGGAGTACTCTGAGTAGTCTGAAAACTCCGATATTCTCTCCTTGCTTTGGACATTTGCTCGCGTATGCCGCCATTAGCTAAAAAGTCAGATTTTTGGCGTTCTATCAGTCTATGAAGCAACACATCGGCCTGATGAATCAGTATTATGGCGATATTGGCCACTGTTTCTGCCGACCTGATTTTTACGGCTTCTCTGAAAAAGGAAGGATCATGATTGGCGGCACAAATACGGCGCGTTGTCATAGCCTTTTCGCTATTTTTGTCCCATAGCTCTAACTCACGCACCCTCAGGTAGTCCTCGTAATCAATCAGTAATTCCTGTAAGCTCGCCTTTGCCACGTTGGTGAGTTTTATCTCTGTTTCTTTGGAGGTGCTTCCGACCGCACTTCCTTCGGCAATGTTTTGTTTTCCGCTTCTTGCTGCCTGAATCATCTGATCTATAGTCCTGTCACCCTTGGAGAGAAAACGTTGGGTGAATATGAAAGTTATATCATAGATTATCTCCGCAATCTGATAGACGCGAAGTTTACGGTAATAACCTTTCTGTGGGATAAATTTGTCAGACATTGTTTAAGCGAGCTGTTTGAACGTTAACAATTTATTGCGGTAATATTCGTATTGCTCCTTGACTGCGGCTATTTCAGCCGGAAGTCCACGCTGCAAGTCATTGGTAAGTGCCTCGAACTTGTCAAGGATGGCTACAATCTTTTCTTGCAATTCAAAGGGGGGTACGGGAATTACAATTTTAGCCAAATCATCTGTTTTAATATCTATAACTTTTGCCCCATAAGCAAATTTTTTTTTCTGTCTGAAGAAACTTGCTGTTTGGAGGAAATATGTAACATATTTAGGATGTAGATTATGATGGAAAACTACCGAATGTCCTCCAG
>CAYSJG010000186.1:0-2960 GCA_964431295.1 uncultured Sangeribacter sp.
AGAAGATATACATCTGGAAGATGTTGGTGGCCACGACCAGACCGAGCATCGAGAAGCTGAAGAGCGACAGGAAAGCATAGTAACGCTGGAAACCGGGCTCATGCTCCATGTAGCCCCAGCTGTAGAGATGCACCATAAACGAGATGGTGGTGATCACCACGAGCATCATCGCTGAAATCGGGTCGAGCAGGAAACCGATATTGACCACAAGCTTCTGAGTGAAGGCCAGCCAGGTGACATCAAACACCTGATACTGCTGACGCACACCGTCCACTATGAAGGCCGCGTCACCGCTGAAGAAATAATTAAAAGCCACTATATAAGCACAGGTCATGCACACGCCCATGCCGAGAATGCCCAGAACACCCGCAACCTTGCGGGGCATCTTCACACCTCCGATGCCAAGCAGCAGAAACATGAAGAACGGCAGGCACAATATCAGAATCGGTAAAGTCATTTCCATAGTGCTTATCCATTCAATTTATTGGTCAGACGTATATCCGTATTGCCGATGGCTCTGTAGATATTGATGATTATGGCTATGGCCACGGCTGTCTCCGCAGCGGCTATCGCTATGGCAAACAGTGTGAATACCATCCCCTCCATCGAGCCGGGGAACAGGAATCTGTTGAAGATCACAAAATTCAGGTCGGCCGAGTTGAGTATCAGCTCGAGCGACACCAGAATAGCGATCATATTTTTGCGGGTGACAAACCCATAGACACCGCAGGAGAACATAATCACACTGGGTATCAGATACCAAAGAATGCTTAAATCCATTTTCTATATCTTTTGAGGGTTTGAGACTATCGTTTGCGGGCCACGACTACACCACCGATTATGCAGGCGAGCAGCAGTACGCTGACGGCCTCGAAGGGGAGCAGATACTGCATCCGGCCTGTGCCGGTGAAGGCTGTGCCTATCATTTCCATTGTTATAGGAGTGCCGGAGCTGAGACTGTCCGCCAGAGAGATCCCCATCGGGAGCGGCATGGTCGCCAGTGCATACACCAGAGCGGCGCAACCGAGCACAGAGGCTATTATACCCCATATACGGCGGTGTGACTCCAGAGGAGCGTTCTTCTCGTTAGGACGGTGAGTCAGCAAGATGGCGAAGACAAACAGCACCATGATGCCGCCGGCATATACAGCCAGCTGCACGGCTCCTAAAAATTCATATCCGAGCTGGAAGTAGAATACTGATGTGCCTATGAGCACAAACAGCAGATACGTCGCAGCGCGGAGTATCTTGGTGGAGCGCACCGCCATGAAGCTGAACACCACAATGGCTATGGCCACCACGAAGTAAAGTATTATGTTACCTACTGAATCCATATCTCTATTTCACAGTTTCATTCTCATTAGCAGCGGACTTTGCAGCCGCGGCAGCTGACTCGCCGGGTGCGGCAGCGCCCTCGGCGGCCGCCTTGGCAGCAGCCTCTTTCTCAGCCTTGATTTTCGCGGCTTTGGCAAGAGCCTCTGCCTTGATGCGCGCAAGCTGCTCGGGATCCATCGCCGGCTTCGGAGCCGGTGCCGGAGCATCGTCTGCCGGCTCGGGACGATAGTTGAGCTGCTTCACAAGCTTGTCGCGAGTGAAGACCGCCTGCTCAAAATCATTGGAAAATTCCAACGCATTCTGAGGACATGTGGTCACACACAACATGCAGAATGTGCAGCTGCCCAAATCATACATGTACTTGTCGAGCTTACGCTTTTTCTTACCGTCGGGCAGCTCCACCATCTTGGTGGTCAGCTGGATTGTCCCGTTGGGGCAATTCATCTGGCAAATGCCGCAGCCGATACATTTGTGGCGGCCCTGCTCGTCATACTTCAGCGTAAGCTCCGCACGGAAGCGGTCTGCTATCTGCAGGGTCTCGCGGTTTTCCGGATAACATTCCGTCACCTTGGGGGTGACTAACTCCTTTCCGGTCACCTGCATGCCGGTGAGAAGGCTCTTCACCCCCTCGCCGACACCTTTGAAATATTCTTTTATACTACTCATTGTCAAAAATTTATCTTCCGGCCTGACCACCTATGATGTCAAGCAGCTCCGTAGTGATACTCTGCTGGCGAAGCTTGTTGTACTCCAGAAGCAATTCCTCCTGAAGCTTCTTAGCATTATCATTGGCACTCTGCATGGCCATCACACGCGCGGCCTGCTCCGAGGCGCAGTTCTCTATTGTGATCTCCTGCATTGTGCTCTGTACCATCATAGGCAGCAGAGCATTGAAGATACTGTTGGGATCCGGCTCAAAGATATAGAGCCTGTTGTCATCCTCGCCGGCCGTCGCCACTGACTTGTCGGACGATGACGCCGACTCACCGGTGCTCTCGGAACTTACGGGGAAGAGTACGTCCACGGCAAGCCTCTGCTTCGAGATTGAATGAAACTGCATATAGACCACTTCCACACAATCCAGCGCACCGGAGATAAAGTCGGCGCGCAGAGACTCGGTGAAATCATTGACTTCAGGACCGGTCATTTTAGAATTGACGCCTTCCAACACTTTTGTTTTCACATTACCGACGCCATGAAGACCCAGACAAGGCTTCGCGATCTTGCGGCCCACAGGATACAGCACTATCTGCACATCCTGACCATAACGCGAGCGAAGCTGTCTCAGCTCCAGCAGCAGGTGCTTGAAAATATTCAGGTTGTAGGCGCCACAGAGACCGTCGTCAGAACCGAAGACCACCACTCCCACTGTCCTGACCTCTCTCTGGTCAATCAGCGGAGAGCTAAACTCCACGCCCGAAGCAAGGATATGGCCCATAATCTTGCGTATCTCATCCTTGAAAGGCAGCAGACGCTTGAGACCCTGCTCAAACTTATGCACCTTCGCCGACGAAATCATCTTCATGGCACCCGTGATCTTCTCACTCGATGCCACACTTCCGATACGCGTCTTTAATTCCCTGAGGGTTGCCATTTAGAAGCTTTGTGGGGTTAAGAACAGGAAA
>CAYSJG010000186.1:2970-3462 GCA_964431295.1 uncultured Sangeribacter sp.
ACTCTCTCATCCGCCGATCATGCACCGTAGCGCGCACTTACTTCAGCGGCACATTCACGCAGTTTGGACTGCACATCATCCGTCAGTTTGCCGGCACGCAACTCTGCGAGCACCTCCTCCGGATATTTCGCCTTCAGCAGCTGGATAAAGTCCTTCTCAAACTCATGCACCTTCTCCAGGGGCACCCGCTCCAGAAGTCCGTTGACACCGCAATAAATCACAGCCACCTGATTCTCTACAGGCCACGGATCATACTGAGGCTGGATGAGAAGCTGCTGGTTTTTACGGCCCGTGTCAATGACACGCGCGGTCACCGGGTCGATGTCGCCGCCGAATTTGGTAAACGACTCCAGCTCGCGGAACTGTGCCTGAGCGATCTTCAGAGTACCGGCCACCTTCTTCATCGACTTGATCTGAGCGTTTCCGCCGACACGCGACACGGAGATACCTACGTTGATGGCAGGACGGATACCCTGATTGAACAGTGCCGTC
>CAYSJG010000186.1:3472-4053 GCA_964431295.1 uncultured Sangeribacter sp.
TTCCAGAAAGATCTGTCCGTCGGTAATGGAGATCACATTGGTCGGAATATATGCGGAGACGTCACCGGCCTGAGTCTCGATAATCGGAAGTGCCGTCAGCGAACCGCCACCCTTCACGATAGGCTTCATCACCTCGGGAAGGTCGTTCATCTGGGATGCCACCTCCTGGTCACCGATAATCTTGGCTGCACGTTCCAAAAGACGCGAGTGGAGATAGAAGATATCACCGGGATAAGCCTCACGACCCGAAGGACGCTTGAGCACCAGAGAGATCTCACGGTAAGCCACGGCCTGCTTCGACAGGTCATCATATACTATCAGCGCATCGCGGCCTGAATCGCGGAAGAACTCACCGATAGCCACACCAGCGAACGGAGCGTAATATCGCATGGACGCCGAATCGGAGGCCATGGCGGCCACAACCACCGTATAATCCATTGCGCCATTCTTCTCGAGTGTATGCACGATGGAGGCCACAGTGGAGGCTTTCTGTCCGATGGCCACGTATATGCAATATACGGGCTTGCCGGCCAGATAATTCTCGCGCTGATTGATAATCGTATCGATGGCGATGGCTGTCT
>CAYSJG010000187.1:0-3990 GCA_964431295.1 uncultured Sangeribacter sp.
AAGCCAAAGTGCTGGAGGCAATCAACAAATTCCTCGGTTCTCTGAAACTTCCCAGATGGGTTAAACTCGGTGACAACGAGCTGCGCTATATGCTGTGGCGCAGCCATGAGAAACTCCGCACTAAAGGTGACTATGTGGATATGGCCCGCGATGCCGTCAAGCGTGAGGAGTTGGGGCTTGACCGAATAGGAAGCGTATGGGAACGTGAGGGAGATGCGAATATCGAAGTGGCCAACAAGCGATTCAACGAAGAACTTACCCGCTATCAGAATGGCGAGATGAAACCTCATGAAATTCTTCATCTTGGTTATCCGCGAGGCGCGATGCGCAACTTCCTGCCTAACCTGCCTATCGTAATGCGTCAACGTGTAATCCGAAAAGGCTCTGAGAAGAAGCATGATGTGGATGTGTCCGCAATAATGAATATGCCAAACCACTTGGCCTCCCCGATATTTATTTTCCAACGCAGCGAGGATACTATCGGAGTATTGACCGACATGAAAGACCGAACCGGGAAAAACGTGTGTGTCGCTATTGAGTTGAAGAGACAGATGCAGAACGGGAACGCGTATCTGGAGGTGAATGACGTGCGCTCATTTCATGGAAGGGATTTCAAGAATATCGTGGAGCCGATTGTAAACAATCATACGTTGAGATGGGTAGACAAATCAAAAGGACTTGCCTATCTCTCCTCAGCGTCACAACCGGTTCAGCAGGAAATAGACAGACAAGTCCTTGAAGATGCTGCAAAGGTAATAAAAAATTTTGAGAATCCGCTCACAGATGATGATTTGCGTTTCCGAACCGTCTCGAACGGAGCCGCGCGCAGGGAGTATGACGAGCGCGTGCGTACCAGGAAGAAGAAGAATCCCGGCGACAAGAGAGCCGAGAAGAGGACAAACCATGCCGCGCAGCTTCATGAGGCGTATATGGACGGCATGCGCTCCCTGCGTGTTCTGCAGGAGGCCGTGAGCCATGAAACCGGCAGCGAGATTGAGTCTCACGAAGATGCGTATGAGTACGAGAATCAGCTGAGCAGCCGAAATAAGAGCGGTGAAGAGGAATACAAGCGTG
Organism: uncultured Sangeribacter sp.; assembly: GCA_964431295.1. Classification (GTDB taxonomy): domain Bacteria; phylum Bacteroidota; class Bacteroidia; order Bacteroidales; family Muribaculaceae; genus Lepagella. The sequence continues at coordinate 1,075 of CAYSJG010000187.1, forward strand.
AGTATATGAAGCCAATGTTCGATGCTATTGCGGAAATATGCAGCGGCAAAGAACATAAGCGGAAGTATGGAGAGCTGATTGACTATGTCTTGGCAAAACACGGTCTTGAACGCAATGCGTTTATGCGTGCACAGGCAATTGCCAACGGCGTAGACTCCGACAAGGCTGACGCTACCGACTACGCCGGTCTTACTGCCCTCACAGGCGAACAGGACGTGGCAGATGCGGAAATTGCGGCCGCTCAGATGGTGAGAGCCTACGAGGCGGCAGTTGACACATCCTCGCTATGGAAGACCGTCAATGCCGCGACAAAAGCGATGCTTACCACCCGCTACACCAGCGGACTGTTGAGCAGAGATATGTATGACACCATCCGCACACAGTATAAGAACTACATCCCGCTCAAGGGCTGGGAAGAGACAGTCGCAGCAGATGTGTACGAGTATGCGGGCGGTGGATACGGACTCGGTTCGGCACTTATGAAAGCCTATGGGCGCAGCAGTGTCGCCGATGACCCGTTTGCCACGATAGTCACTGACGCGCAACGAACAATCATGGAAGCCAACCGCAACATAATGAAGCAGAGATTCCTCAACCTCGCATTGAATCACCAGACCGACCTGCTTACCGTCAACAAGCAGTGGTATGTCAGACAGGCTGACGGCTCATGGTTGCCCGACAATCCTGTCATACCTGCGGATGCGGACGCAGACTTAGTCGATGCGATTGTCAAACAGCATGAGGCCGACATGCTTGCGCAGGAATCTGTCGGCGATGCCACAAAACGCCGCGCAGGTCTGCAACTCGGACTGAATACCGTTCAAGGCGAACCCGCGCAGCATATGGTCAAGGTGAAGCGAAACGGCGAGGAATTCTGCATCTATGTCAATGGAGACCCGAGAGCGGCCCGCGCCATCAACGGCATGTTGAATCCCGATGCGGGAGAAAAGACAAAAATAGCGCAGCTCGCACAGGAAGTCAAGAACTTTATGTCAAGGGCGTTCACGACATGGAATCCCGAATTTATTGTCGGCAATCTCTCGCGAGACCTTATGTTTGCCGGTACGGCTGTAACTATAAAAGAGGATGCGCGTTATGCCCGTAAGTATGCATGGAACATAACGAACATTCTCGCCAAGGCTTCACTGCCTCGTCTCCTATCCAAGTGGGAAAAAGGCATACTTGATGACAATGTGGACATAGAGCGGTATTTCAAGGAGTTCCTGCGTAATGGCGGAGAGACCGGCTTTACGCAGCTGAACACGGTCGATAAAGTCAAGAAAGAGATGCAGCGGTTCCTCCGGGAAGCGCAGGGCGGGGTCGAACATTTGCCTAAGAAAGCGTGGAGAAGTTTTTGGAACGGCGTTGAGTTCATGAACCGCGCAGCCGAGGATACAACACGTTTCGGAGTTTACATGACCTCCCGACAGAGCGGCAGAACCATCAGCCGGAGCATCAGCGATGCAAAGGAGATAACCGTGAACTTCAACAGGAAAGGCAGCGGGGCATGGGGCGCACGTCAGCTCAACTTCCTCTATGTGTTCTTCAACGCATGTATGCAGGCTATGGCAAATGCCGGACGTCTTGTAAAGAACAATCCGGTCAAGTCATCAGTCGCGATGGCATCGTTCTTGTCGGCAGGATTCCTTGTTCCGATGGTATCGGCCATATTTGCCTCGCTGTTCGGAGATGAGGAAGATGACTATTGGAATCTTCCCGAATGGGTGCGCCGCAACAACATATGCATCTATGTACCATTTACGAAGAAGTGGCTCACGATTCCGATAGCGCATGAGCTGAGACCATTCTACGGGATAGGCGAAATAGCCTACAGCACCATGAATGGCAAGGAGACAACCGAGGATGCCGTGCTGAAAGGGGTTGAGTCATTCAGCGGGATAATGCCGATAGACTGGACCGGCAACGGTGGTGACAATGTGGTGAACTTCGCGCCGACAATTGTGCAGCCGCTGGTGCAGGTAGAACGCAATGTCGGTTACTTCGGCAAGCCCATATACAAAAAGACTCCTTGGAATGAGAATGACCCGGAGTGGAGCAAGGCGTACAAAGGTACTAACGGATTACTTGTGGATGTTTCCAAGATGCTGTCGGAAGCCGGTGCCACAACCGATGAGTTCGGAGTTACCTCATATCCTCAGCACTGGTATAGCGGTGACATCAATCCCGCTATTGTGGAGCATCTTCTTGAATCATATTCCGGCGGTGTTGGAAAAACTGTAAATGGCTTTGGCAAGACCATATCCATGCTGTGGAACGAAGACGCGAGGGAGTTGCGCAATGTACCTGTCGTGCGCAAGTTCCTGCAGAGTTCCGATGAAAGAGCCGTCGATCGCAGGTTCAGCAATGAATACTTCAAGCTCCGCACGGAGTATGAGGACTCCCAGCAATATTATCGCAAGCTTTGCGAAAACGCACGACAGGATAGTGTGCCGGGAGCAGCAGGTAAAATCTCGAAGTGGCTGGAGAGTGAGCAGGGACAACGGCATATGATGCTGCGTAGTTACATGCTTCAGATAAACAGAATCGAAAACGCCATTAAACAATCCCAAAATGAAGAATTCTCCGTCCAATTGAGAGAGCGTGCAGACAGTCTGAAAAAGGAATTGGTTCAAAAGGCTGCAATGTAATTCAACAGATAAAGATGTGAATGTGTCGGTGGTGATTAACTTTGCCACCGACACTAATATAATCCTCCCGATATGGCTATTAAATTGAATAGACTAAGTAAGGTAAAACCTGCGAGCATTGAGGAAATGGACAGTGTTGCATACGCACGGTCACAATGTGATGATATGCGCAGAGCAACAGAAGTCCTGCTCCAAGCACAGACACTATACCAAAATATGTACCGCTTTCGCCGTGAGCGTGAGCGGAACAAACGATATAACTACGGCG
>CAYSJG010000188.1:0-1295 GCA_964431295.1 uncultured Sangeribacter sp.
AGCGCTCTAATGATAATATGATCTCATGTCTAATTACATTTGAGGCTGCGCCGTAAACCTTAATTACGACACAGCCTCTATTGTCTCCACCCCTCTCTACGGGGTAGCATCGATTTCAAAATATATGAGGATTGGCGCGTGCTGTCTACCTGCGCCCTCTCTTATGCCTGATCTGCGGTCGGCTCGGGGATGGTGTCGATGGCACGGCGTATACGCGCCACAACCTCCTCTTTCGGTATTATTTCAGTGATGTCAAACATGTGCGGGCCACGGCAGGCTCCCACCACGGCGAGACGGAACGCATTCATCACGTTGCCGAGATGATAGCCGTTGGCAGCTATCCAATCGAGCACTATCTTCTCCGCATTGGCGCTGCTCATGTCATCTATCCCCTCGAGCACTCCGATAAGCTGACGCATGATTTCCGGCGTGCCGGCGGTCCAGCGCTTGCGCACATCCTTGGGAGCATATTCCGACGGAGCCACAAAGTAGAAGTCGGCCTGATCCCAAAGATCGCTCACGAAGTCCGCACGACTCTTGACAGTGCCCAGCGCGCGCGCCACATACTCCTTGGGGAATTTTCCGGCCAACCCTTTCTCCTCGAGCACAGGCTCGAAAAGCGTGGCGAGACGCTCGTCAGGCAGACGCATCAGATACTCGTGATTGAACCATATACCCTTCTTGAAATCAAACTTGGCGCCGCTCTTAGAGCAGTGTTCAAACGAGAATTTATCTATCAGCTCCGACATATCCATCAGCTCCGAGTCATCGCCGGGATTCCACCCGAGCAGAGCCAGGAAATTGACTACAGCCTCGGGCAGATAGCCCTTCTCGCGATATCCCGAGGATACATCGCCGCTCTTCGGGTCGTGCCATTCGAGCGGGAATACCGGAAAACCGAGTTTGTCGCCGTCTCTCTTGGAGAGCTTGCCGTTGCCCACAGGCTTGAGCAGGAGCGGCAGATGCACAAACTGCGGCATCGTATCTTCCCATCCGAAAGCGCGGTAAAGCAGCAGATGCAGCGGTGCGGAGGGGAGCCACTCCTCACCGCGTATTACATGGCTGACCTCCATGAGATGATCGTCCACGATATTGGCGAGATGATATGTGGGGAGGTCATCGGCCGACTTATAGAGCACCTTGTCATCGAGTATCGACGAATTGATGACCACCTCTCCGCGGATAAGATCCTGCACCTTCACCTCCTGATCCGGTTCAATCTTGAAGCGCACCACATATTGCGCGCCCTCGTCCATCAGCTTCTTCACCTCATCGGCAGAGAGAGTAAGCGAATT
>CAYSJG010000188.1:1305-3965 GCA_964431295.1 uncultured Sangeribacter sp.
CGGGTGGAGGCATCATACTGGAAATTGGGCGTCGCCTCACGTGCGGCGTCAAGTTCCTCCGGAGTGTCGAAAGCTATATAAGCCTTGCCGGCATCGAGAAGCATTTTAACATGCTCGCGATAGATGTCGCGACGTTCGGACTGCTTATAAGGACCGTAGGCGCCACCTTCACGCACCCCCTCATCAATGCCTATGCCGAGCCATGCGAGCGACTCGTTGATGTATTCCTCCGCACCGGGCACGAAGCGCTTGCTGTCAGTGTCTTCGATACGAAGTATCATATCGCCCCCATGCCGGCGGGCGAAGAGATAGTTGAAAAGAGCGGTACGCACTCCACCGATATGGAGCGGACCTGTGGGCGACGGGGCAAATCTCACCCTCACCCTGCGGTTGCTGTCTGTTGATGTCATGATGTTATGATGTACCTGTATTGATGTCTGTTGTATGTATTGATCTCATTTTTTGAATAGGGGACGGTAGCGACGGCCGTCCCAGCCCCATGAGAGGCTGTCACGCAGCTGCGGCAGCAGGATACGCTTCTGCTCCTCCGGCAGAAAACTTATGGAGGAGACACGTCCGGTAAGATTGTCGTTGTCCGGAGAGGCGGAATATTCCACAGCATAGAAAGGGACTTCCGCGAGCATCTCCTTGATCTTCTCCCGTCCCTCCTTGTCATCGGGGATATTCCAAAACAGGCGAGGCTCCGGCGTAGGGAAGATTTTCTCACGCCTCATAAGCTTGGCTTTGTTGTCGTAAAAGGAGACCTCGCTGTCAGCCGCCACTTTGTCGGAGGCCACCGTGTAGATGGTCATGAAGATATCGCTCCCCCGGTAGGGAAGCTGCTTGATCTGGAGCGAAGAGACTGCGGTAAGATTCAGCCGCAGATAGCCGGGCTTATACTCGGTGACGCTGCTCTCACCACCGAAGGCATTGCGCACGGTGACAAGGCTGTCCTCCTCCAGATAATTGTACATATACAAGCGCGCCTCCATCGGCAGAATATCGAGCTTATTGTCAGGAATGGCCAGAAACATATCCAGGACATTCTCTATCCCGGCATCCACCGAATCAATTTCTACGGTATCCTCGACGGCAAAAGTATCTTCTGCATCCACCGCATCATCGAAAGCCGGGGGGATGGCATCGCCGCGTGCCGCACCTCTCTGTGTGACAGAAGCAGCCGCTGCTACAAGCGCGATGCATATCATGGCCGGTATCCACCGGCGACCGTCTCCGAATCTCATTTTTTCTTCTTATTGATAAAGATGTCGTAGTTGCCGTTGTAGGAGGGACGCTCCGGAGCCGCGGATTTGGCATGCGAAGCACTCTTCTTGGCGCGCTTTTTGGGCGCATCATCATTGAGGAGAGTATTCCTGCCGGATCTATCCTTGCCGGATTTACCCTTTGCGGCACCCTTTGCGGCTCCCTTTGCAGCACCCTTTGCGGCACGACCTTTCTTAAAACGCGAGGCGCCGCGTCCCGAATAGTCGGCGTCGGTGGCCACCTCGGCATGCAGTTTGTCGCCGAAGAAATCAGCGTGGCGCAGTCCGGCGAGTATTCTCTTGACATCCTCCTTGCGGACATCGAAGAGCGTGTAGTCCGGCATCAGATCGATGCGCCCGATCTCAGGTTTGGGTCCGTCGACCGAGCGATTGATGATCTCCATAAGATTGCCCGGGAAGAATCCCCTTGCCTTTCCGACATTGATCACCAGACGCTCCATGCCTCTCTCGGCGGTGCGGCGGTCCTTGTCGCGCCGCTTGCCGCCATCCTCCTTGTCGCGCTTCTTGTCCGCCTCATTGAGGTCTATGTCGGGCATATCGCGATAATAGGCCAGCAGACGATTGAACTCGAGGGAGAGCACCCGCTTGAGAAGATCCTCCTCGGTGAGCCATTCGAGTTTTTTGCGCACGCCGGGGAGATACTGCGCTATCTGGGATTCATCCACCTCTACCCTCTCGAGATTGTCGGCGAGATGATAGAGCTGCTTCTCTATGATATGTTCGGGCGTAGGCACCTTGCGGTATTCAAACTGCTTGCCTATAATCTTCTCGATCATGCGCAGCCGCGACTTCTCGCGCGAATGTATGATGGCCACGCTGACGCCGGTCTTGTTGGCGCGGCCGGTGCGCCCCGAGCGGTGGGTGTAGACCGCCGGGTCGTCGGGGAGACCATAGTTGATGACATGCGTGAGGTCATCCACATCGAGCCCGCGGGCGGCCACATCCGTAGCCACAAGCAGCTGTGTGACATGGTCGCGGAATTTCTTCATGGCCAGGTCGCGCTGCTGCTGCGAGAGGTCACCGTGCAGGCAGTCGGCATTGTAACCGTCGGCTATCAGCTTGTCGGCTATCTCCTGTGTCTCCTTGCGGGTACGGCAGAAGATTATGCCGTAGATGTCCGGATTATTGTCGGCCACACGTTTCAGCGCCAGATATTTGTCGTGAGCCTTTACCATATAGTAGATATGGCGCACATTTTCCGAGCCGCTGTTTTTGGTGCCGGCCACAAACTCCACCGGATCATGCATGAAATTACGGGATATGTCGGCGATCTCCTTAGGCATGGTGGCGGAGAACATCAGCATCTTCCTCTCCTCGGGGACATGCGAAAGTATCTCCTTGATATCGTCGAGAAATCCCATATTGAGCATCTCGTCG
>CAYSJG010000189.1:0-3932 GCA_964431295.1 uncultured Sangeribacter sp.
CGCGGTATCAGCTCCTTGAGTTTCTCGCACATACGGCGTCCGAATCTCACGGCATTGTCGGCGTGAGTGAGTGTGGAGAGCGCGTCGACGCTCTCGCCGTTGAGCAGTATGTCGAGCTTCACCAGATTGGACTCTCTGAAATCGTGGAGGTGGTAGTCGAAGGATGCATATCCCTTGGAGATGGACTTGAGCTTGTCGTAGAAGTCTATGACAATCTCTCCCAGCGGCATGTTGAAGGTCAGCTCCATGCGGTTGCCCGAGATATATTCCTGCTTCACGAGCTCTCCCCTCTTGCCGAGACAGAGTGTCATGATCGGGCCGATGTAGTCAGCGCGTGTGATTATGGAGGCGCGTATATACGGCTCCTCTATATGGTCGATGAGTGTCGGCTCGGGGAGGCCGGAAGGATTGTGCACCTCAGCGCATCCCCCCTTCTTGTCGTAGACCTTGTATGAGACATTAGGCACAGTGGTGATGACCTCCATGCCAAACTCCCTGCTGAGTCTCTCCTGTACGATCTCCATGTGGAGAAGTCCGAGAAATCCGCATCTGAAGCCGAATCCGAGGGCAGCCGAAGATTCCGGCTGGAAAGTGAGGGAGGCGTCGTTGAGCTGGAGTTTTTCCAGCGAAGCGCGCAGATTTTCGAAATCCTCGGTCTCTATGGGGTATACACCGGCAAAGACCATAGGTTTCACCTCTTCGAATCCGTCGATGGCGGCCTCGCAGGGTCTGTCCACATGGGTGATAGTGTCGCCTACCCTTACCTCGCGCGATGTCTTGATGCCCGAGATGATATAGCCAACATTGCCGGCGGAGATCTGCTTCTCCGGTTTCATGTCGAGCTTGAGGATACCTATCTCGTCTGCGTCATATTCCTTGCCGGTGGCCACAAATTTCACATGGTCGCCGGTGCGGAGTGTGCCGTTGGTGATTTTAAAGTACGCTATGATGCCCCGGAAGGGGTTAAACACCGAGTCGAAGATGAGAGCCTGCAGCGGCGCGTCGGGATCACCTTCAGGCGCGGGCACTCTCTCCACTATAGCCTTCAGTATGTCATCCACACCCATGCCTGTCTTGCCGGATGCGCGGATGATGTCGGTGCGGTCGCAGCCGAGCAGGTCGACGATCTGGTCCTCCACCTCATCGGGCTTGGCGGAGTCGAGGTCACACTTGTTGATGACCGGGATTATCTCCAGGTCATTCTCGATGGCCATATATAGGTTGGAGATGGTCTGTGCCTGAATCCCCTGGGAGGCATCCACGATAAGCAGCGCGCCCTCGCAGGCCGCGATGGAGCGTGACACCTCGTAAGAGAAGTCCACGTGTCCCGGAGTGTCTATAAGATTGAGAATATACGGCTTTCCATCCATAGTCCATTCCATCTGTATGGCATGGCTCTTGATGGTGATGCCTCTTTCGCGCTCGAGATCCATGTCATCGAGCACCTGATTCTCCATATCCTTGCGGGCCACGGTATCGGTGCGCTCAAGCAGCCGGTCCGCCAGTGTGGACTTGCCGTGGTCAATATGTGCTATTATGCAGAAATTTCGAATATTCTTCATTACTCTGCAAAATTAGCAAAAAATTAGATAAGAAGAGTAATTCCGGCGTATAATAAATGTGCGGCCACAGCGGCGGCGAGACCTCCGATCGTATGTGCGAGGATAGCTTTGGAAGTCAGTTCGCGGTATCCGAGTGAGTCAAGCATGGCCGTATGTGTGGAGAGAAAGCCGCTCCAGCACATACCTATGGCGGTAAAGACGGCTATCGCGTTACCGTCCACCCATCCCTGCGTGATGAAGTTGGGGACGATGCCGAGAGCAGCGCCCACAGCTCCGAGAGCCGTGATGGGGAAGGCTATGAGGTGAGGATCGGTAAATCCGAAGAGGTATTCGAAGATGAAATTGACTTTGCCGGCGAGCCAGGGGAGCAGCTCGATCCCCTCGTAAGCGGCGCCGGTATATTCACCGGAGGCGGCGGGTCCGAAGGTGAGCATCATCACAAATGTGGAGATGATGAGCACACCCGGGATGATGGCGAGTCCAATCTCCACACCCCCTTTGCCGCCGTCAAGCAGGGCGTTGAGGATACGGGTGAAGGTGGATTTATCCTCCTCCTTCTCCTTGATCTCTTCGATGTCGCGGGCCTCTTCCACTACATTCTCCACCAGGTATTCAGGATGCTTGCGTATGACGAAGCGCTGCATCAGGCGTGTTGAGACGATGCAGCCTATTATGGCGCCGGCAAATCCTATGAGCGGCTGCCATGTGTATCCCTGTCCGAGCATGAACACTATTACGAGCAGTCCCATGCCGAACGCCGTGCCGAAATTGGTCAGCGATATGAGCTGATATTTCTTGAAGAAAGCTCCGAAACGTTTGTCGTTGGCCAGCGTGATGATGGCGGGGTTGTCGCTAAGAAAAGTCATTACCGCGCCGAGCGATGCCACACCGGGGAGATGAAAGAGCGGTTTCATCAGCGGCCGCAGCAGTTTTTCGAGCAGATCCACTACTCCAAATTCCACGAAGATACGTCCGAGCGCTCCTGTGAGCACACAGATGCCCATGAGATAGAATACGGTATTGAGCAGCAGGTCATGGGCGGTATGCATCAGAGTGTTGAGCATATTGCTCATCCCCATCACCGTGCCGAGTCCGTAGAATATCAGGAATACTATCAGCAGGCATATAATGCCGGAATATTTGCCGAGTCCGATTTTTTTCTTTGCGCTTGTCAAAACAGCGCTTTTGCCGGTGGATGCCATTTTTATTTTTTCTTAATGTTTACGAAATCCATAGTCCATGTAAGGCCGATGTTGGCGAAGAGAGTATTGCTCTGCATGAGATCGCCCCTATTGGCGTTGTGTCCCCAGGAATAGTATGCCGCAGCATGGACTCTGAGTGAAGTTTTGTCTTTCAGCAGGGGATAGAATTCCACTCCTCCTCCGGCCATAGTAAGCTCTGTGCCATCGGTTACGAGTGCGTCGGCGTCGGTTCCGCTCTTGTTGACGTCATAGGTCATTTTGGCATGTATCCTCCATCGCGGCGTGGGCTTATAGAATATTTCTCCCATCACTGAGCAGTCCTTGAAGAGGAATGTCTGATGAGCCGCGGCGCGGTTCATGAAGTCTATTTCAGCGCCGAATTTTTCAAATTCCACTTTATTTCCCAAAGCGATATAGCTGATGTATCTTCCTTTGGCATATTCGAGCAGATTGGCAGAATAGATGGCCTTGAAAGGGCCGTGTGAGCCTTTCCACATAAGGTTGTAGCCGTACATGTTGCGGTTGCCGGAATATGCAAACGGACTCTGGACTATCTGCAGTGTCAGCCGGTCACGCTTGGTGATGTCGTAGCCGCCGGAGACTCCGAGCTGATAGCAGGCTATGTTGTTCCAGAATACGGAGCATCCGAAGAGGTCAGCCGGATTGCGGTCATATTCCCATCCTCCGATGGCCACCACATCCTTGCCGGCGCGTACATTCCATCCGGCGATGCTGTAATTGAGATATATCCAGTCAGTGGCGTCGAAAAATCCCTGGCCGGAGTCGAATTTGTTAAACCGCTGACGCCATGAATATGTGAGTCCCTTGACTAACTCGCCGTCGGCGCGGAGCATGATATATTTACCACGGAAACCGGTCTCCGAATCATCTGTGCCCCCGTCGGGATGATGATATTGCCAGTCTACTCGCACAGTGGCTCCGAGTTTAAGCCATGAGGGTGAGTCAGAAGTCTCTTGGGCGGCTGCGGGGACGGCAGTCAGCGCCGCGGCAGCAAGCATTGAGCGGAGGATTGTTTTTGAATCCATAGGATGCTTCAGTCGTTTTTCGTTTCGGTGTTAGATTTTTATGTTGCAAAGGTAAAAATAAATTTGCAAATAATCCACCCCTATCAGTAAAATCGGCAATTGTGGAGGAAAAAGAAGAGATG
>CAYSJG010000190.1:0-3929 GCA_964431295.1 uncultured Sangeribacter sp.
GCGAGGGCCACACAAGCGCGCAGTGCTAGCATTACCATGCCTACATATCTCACTGAAGTACACACCTTTCTGCTCGCTTGCTATCTCGCTGAGGATATAATCTTGCTCGCGCTTCGCGCTTGCCGAGGCCGCACGCTGAGGCGCTGAGATCGCAGAGGGAGGCATGGTTTGGCCGGAAGGCCGCAGAGGATTTTTTGAGAGCGTTGATGCTAAGACCCCATCCCACAAAAAATGTTAACACCCCGCCCCTGCGTTAACATTTTTTGTGGGATGGGGTCTAAGTGGGAGAGCGTCGATGGAGATGCACTTTTTTTATGGTATACGGGTCCAATTTGAACATTGGTTATTTTTTATTAATTTTGTAGGTATCCGCTTTATGTAATATAATGGTGATGAATGTGAAACGTAAAGATAATCTGAGTCGCGGTCAATATATGATCCTGGGGGACTGTGCGGTCGCCATGCTTATCGTATGCCTGATATACAATCATTTTGCGTTTCATCAATGGGTGAGGCTTAATCTGGACGCCCATTCTTATATCGAGGCGGCCGACAGGCTCTCTGCATTGGAGCCGGATGTAATGCGTACTCCGGTCTATCCTTTCATCATTCTGATCACACGCGCTCTCTTCGGGGAGTTATGGATATATGCTGTCGCGGCGATACAGTTTATCGTCATGGTAGTAGCCGGCTATTATCTATCGCTGACGGGTATGCGCTACATCGGCCGGCGCGGTATAGTGACCGGGGTGGTGGGAGCTGTGTTGCTGACTGCGGCTGTGAAATATTGCGTCAATATCCAGACGGAGGCCTTTGCAGTGAGCGGCGTGATTTTCCTTGTATGGACCCTAGTACGCGACCTGCCGGGCGCGCCGAGCATGAGGAGCATTCTACTTTCGGGGGTCTGGATGATACTGCTGATCTTCCTGCGGCCGGCATTTCTGTATCTTCTGCCGGTATTTCTGCTCTATTTCGCTGTCGTGACACCTGTGATCGCCAAGGATCAACGCATGCGGGTATGGACGAGCGTCACTGCAATGGTTCTTCTGACAGCGGGACTTATCTCCCTCTACCGCCAAGCTATCCACGAGCGCTACGACATAATGTCTATAAGCCATGTGACTACCATCAACAATTTCGTCAATCTTCGCAACGCGGGTATTGTGGAACCGGAGCAGGCCGACGATGAATGGCTGCGGTCCTATCTTGAGGAGCATAAGGACAATCCTCCGCAAGATGACGTCGAGCTGTCGAAGGAGATGAACAAGATCAACACGAGCTGCACACCTGCCGCCATGGAGCGTTATGTCATGCGAGTGATGGATCGCCACAAAACTATGATGATTACTGAGGTATGGCGAAGATGGAGCGATATGGGTGGAGAATACGAAATTTTCAGCCTGCCGGTGATCAAGGCTTTTTCGCCGACACTGCGTTTTTATATGCTCTTCATGATAGTGTGTGCGGCTGTCATCGCATTCAGATGGAGAAAGGGGAGAGGATATGACCGCCGCTACAGGGATGTATCGATCCTGTTGCTGGCCATCTGCGCCGGGCTTCTTGTCACTACCATCGTAGGTGCGGACAAGGAGTATTCGCGTCTCAACCTGCCGGCCTTTCCGCTATGGCTGCTCCTGGCAGGACGTGCATTGGCGATTGCCGCTACCCGTACCTCTGCTGAAACGGATGATATCTCTCTGCGCGACCAGCCCGGGGCATAAGCGTAACATTACGGGGATAGTGGCAAGACTCAACAAAATAGTTACACAGCACAGCAGGATGTAATGAGGATCGGAAGAGAAGAAATGTCGCCATGCGGATAAAAACACTCTTACATACAACCAGTGGCTGCCAAGCACTATTATGGAATATCGGCCGATATAGGATATCAAGGGGAGATAGCGTATCACCTTGCTGACAAGAATTGAGGCTATCACCATCACCGATGAGAAGATGTAATTGATCCAAAGATTACCGGTGTATCTGAGGGATGCAAAATGAATCCATATTCGTCCCAAACTATCGTAGACAAACCAGCAGATGACAAGAAGAAACAGCCCGACAATACAGAGCAACATATCCCGTCTGGAGCGGCCAAGCCAAGTAATGTCGGCGGGTGACTCGTAAAGCAGGGAGGTACGCCTCAAAATATATCCGAGATAGAAAAATGGAAACGCCAACAGGGCCTGCGTTATCCTGAAGGGGATCTTGATACCCTGATGAAGTATATAACAACCTATCGCAAAGGCTGCCGCCACTCCGAGGGTGGTAAGCCAAATGCTCGCCGACTCAGTCGAGATTCGTAGCCTAAGACGCGCCGACATCCAATCGGATGCAACGCGTATCACGCCAAATATTATGTTAAGCCAGAAAAGCGAGAGCAGAAACCATACCGGACCGTTAAAGCAATAGTATAGCATATTATGACGCCGCAAAACTTCCATTAAAGAGGAGGTATCGGGACGCATCCACATCACAAGAATGCCGAGAAATACGAAGAAGAGGAATGGAATAATCAGTTTGTTGACCTTCTTCTCAACGAGACGCAGCAGCGAACCGTAATCTTTGAAAAACAGTCCTGAGAGCACAAAATAGAGCGGCATACGGAGAGTGCGTAGGGCTGTGGTGTCATACTCATTATATATGTCGCAATGGAAGAGGACGACGAGAAGGATACAGATACCTTTCATAAGATCGATAAACTGTATCCTGCCGCCTGAATTCACTGCTTTATTATTATCCGGTTGCAACTGCATTTTTTGTAGGATGGGGTCTAAGAGTATGACACTACGGTCGCCACATAGCCCGAGCGCACTTCTGTGTCGACAGCATATCTGTCGGACAGGGAAGCGGTGTCGATTGCCGAAATATCGAGAGTATTGTCAATCTTGAAGATTGATTCCTTGAGAGTCCATATACGAGTAAACGCCTCCGGCCTGTCAGACGACCTATCTATCAGAGCTCGTTCGCCGGGGAGGCAACAGATTGCCGCCACCTCGGGATCATACCCCGTCATCTCTACATCGCACCCTACCGCACCATCGGCTGAGACCGCCGCCATGACAGCAAGCTGGCAATGGCTCAGGCTTACGTGGAGCCCCGGCCTGTCGGCAAGGTATGGCTTGCCGGATAAGTCCTCTTCCATGACAAACTCCTCTATGCCGAAACGCTGCGACAGCAGATCGGACAGCAGTTCGTAGACCATGACTGACTGCATACGGTCGACTTCGCGCACGAGCGAGAGAGCCTTGCGGCGCCGCCCCGGCGGCAGCCGCAAGATCCTCCCGTCAAGATTCATCAGATCTCTTTCAGGCGATATTTCACGTATACTATATTTTCCGAGTGCTGACATTATTTGAAATTCACGCGAGATCAAACGAGGTCATTCAAGATCAAAGTAGCCCAGCGAGGCTATGGCTGTGATGAAATTGCGGATATAGTCGGTGGAGGTGGGACTCCATCTGAAACCGAGCCTGAAGAGTATGCCGGTGGTGAACGACGTGGAGCAACCTACATACGCGGTGCGTCCGTCAGCGCTCTGATAGGCCACAAGCGGCTGCAGGAAGGTCACCTTCTCCGACTCGGAAGCCATCGCCTCGGCGAGACGCGCGCTGAACACGTCGTCCTCCACGCATTCTATCTTCTTAGCTTCCTTGCCGTCTATTTTCCCGGGGAGCACTTCGTTCATCACATCTATGACATCCGCGAGGGGCACGTGATGATTGTTGAGCGGATGGTATACCACATTGGCCTTCGGGGTGGTGGAGAGCTGGAGGATGGCCTCGACGAGCTGGTCGACAGGGGTAAACTCACACGGGGAGTCGAGATGACTGTAGGGGACGCAGCCGAGCGCGAGATATGCGCGGAGACGTCCCATGAAGGCATTGCTCTGGAAATTGGCCTGGAATTCTCCGTCGGACTCGCGGGGA
>CAYSJG010000191.1:0-3914 GCA_964431295.1 uncultured Sangeribacter sp.
GTGAAAATGCAGCGTATGAGTCGTGCTGACATCGTCAAGACGCACAACAATGGTGGCCTGCATAAGAATGTACGTAAAGGAGCAGCGGTACACAAGGTTGCAGCTCCCTCCGAGAACGATGAAATCCTCGGTGCTCCCGAAGGTGAATCTGTAAGGTATGTGAAGACCGGCCCCGGCTATGCAGTCAATTACATGTATGTGGTTGAGACAACCGTGAGCGGTTCGGTGTCGGAGGTGGTGATGAAGGATGGTAAATTCTATATGTCCAATCCATGCGGCACATACTTGGTGCCCGGATGGGTGGAGGGCACCGTCGCTGACAACGAGGTGACTCTCAAACTCCCGCAGTTTGTTGAGGCTTATCAGGACTATACAGGCGCCACATATTCTTGCTATTGCATGGCTATGGAATATGTGGAAGATGATCCGGAGACTCAGGAAGGCTGGTACTATCCTACGGAGGCACAGGAGTATAAATTCAAGATCAACGCCGATGGCACTCTTATACCCACGGATCCCAATGTAGGTCTCGGACTCTGCACATGGTATGCAGACGAGGATTCAGATGACCCCGCAGTCGGAGAGTGGCAGTGGGACGGCAATCTTGACCTCGCCACCGAATACGGAGTTCTTGACAAGACGCCACAGGTGGCTCCCGAAGGTCTTGCATTCGACAACTGGACCTTGATATGCGAGAAGACAGGTCAGTCAGTTGAGATTGCTTTCGCGGATGACGGCAAAGTCTATCTGCGCGATTTCTGGTCATCCGAGGATAATGCAGCAAACTGTCTTGTCGGCAAGCTTGACGGCGACAAGGTCATATTTGAGCCCGGACAGTATCTCGGAGTGGATTCAGAACTCATGAAGACCGCATATTTCGTGGCCGGCACTTATACGCAGGAATACGATGAACTGTACGGAATGTATTATTATGATTTTACCCCCGGTGGCAATCTTGTGCTGACTTTTGATGCAGACAAGAAGAAGATGACAAGCGGCGACGGTGGCTTTATCATCTCGGTCGCTCCCGATGAACTTATCTATTTCTCTCAATTCATAATGCCCGAGCTGGTGAAGTATAATCCTGATGCAGTAATAAGCAAGCTCAACGCTCCCGAACTTGTTATCTACTATGAGGAGGATGATTATTATCCCAACGAATGCATCTTCACCGTGTCTAATATAGACGCTGATGGTAATATGCTTGATACATCCAAGCTATATTACAGAGTCTTTGTGGACAACGATCTCTTTACCTTCTATGACGATGAATACAGCGGATTTACCGGAGAGATGACCGATGTGCCGTATGATTTCGAGTCAGACGAGTTTTATGTCGATGGCAACATGCGCGATTTTGTCATCTACATGTCCGGTATCGAAAAGGTGGAGATTCAGATGCTCTATAAGGACGGTGACAATACTGTATATTCCGAAAAGGCTCTCATGTATGGCTCCAACGGTGTCAATGACGTCAATCTTGCGGATACAGTGTCAAGCGTATATTATGATCTCGCAGGGCGTCGCGTAAGCAATCCCGCCTCGGGTGTATGCATCCGCCTCGACCGTCTCTCCGACGGTAGCGTAAGAGCCGCCAAGGTGATGGTGAAATAATAAAACTTCCTCACTATGAGAAAATCACTGTTTATAGCAAGCCTGCTTGTCGGATGCTGTCTTTCAGCTTCCGCAAGCGAGTTGGGCTTCACTTTTAATGTGGACGGTGCCGAGCCGGACTATTACGGCACAAATCTGAAGGACACATACGATGTGGCCATACTCATCTCCAATCCCACCTATGCAGGGGCGAAGCTGATGAGTGTGGAAGTGCCTGTGCCCGGAGCTGCCGAGTCTTATTACAATTGCAGTGTATGGCTCAGTTCCACCCTGCAGCTCAAGGATAAGGTGAATGATCCGGATATCCTTTCTGTGCCAGCCGTTATAGAGGATGGTGTGCTCAAAGGTGTACTCCCTGAACCATACATTATGACGGATGCGCCTCTCTATGTCGGCTATTCATTTGCAGTAAGTCAGCTGACCGAAGAGTCCAAAGAGCCTGTGGCTATAGTAGAGGGTAGCAATAGCAATGGCCTTTATCTGCATACTAAGCGCAAACTCACCAAATGGCGTAATTATGTCGCCAATTTTACCGGAGGCGCTCAGAGCGCGATGACCGTACATCTCAGCGGTGATTTTGCTGATAACGCTCTCGCGCTGAATGTCGGCCCTACCCTATATGCCAAGAGCGGAGATGAGACTGAAGTATCATTTAGTGTAGTCAATGATGGTATAAGAGAGGTCACCGACTTCGATTATTCCTGGACTGCCGATGGTGTCACGACTTCAGGTAAGGTCGATTTTTCATCGGAAAATCCGCTTAATCCTCTGGGCATAAGGGATGTGTCAATTACTGTGCCTGCTATCTCAAAGGCCGGTATGTATGATGCGGTGCTGACTATTCTTAAAGTCAACGGATCGGTCAATGCCGATGTCGCCGGCACAGCCAAAGTGGCTTACCGCGTGGCGGATGTGTTCCCCGTATACCGTCCCCTTGTGGAGGAATACACAGGTATGTGGTGTGGCGCATGTCCCATAGGTTATGTCCAGCTCGAGACATTGTATGACCTTCATCCTGATACGTTTGTCGCCATGGCATGGCACGGCGCCGATGTGCTGCAGATAAACAACGAATGGATGTCTGCCAACGTCAAGAGCTTCCCAAATGCGCGTATCAATCGCGGTGCCCTTTTCCATCCGGCATATCTTGATACAGAGTGGAATTTAGCGGTCAGCGGTATGTCACCGATAAGTGTGGAGGTAAGCATATCCAAAGGTGCGGATGGTCAGACGCTCAAGGCGGATGCAAAAGTGATGTCGCTCAATGATCTCAATAATGTCGACTATGCCCTCTCCTATTATCTTGTGGCCGACGGACTCGAAAATCCCGACTGGGAACAGAGCAATTATTATGCGGGTGAGAACGATCCGGCATTTGTCGGCAATCCGTATTACGAGATTTTTAATCAGGGTGGTGATAATATCAAAGATCTGGAATACAACGATGTTGTGGTGAAGGCACCCGACTTCTACGGTGTGGATGGTTCGCTGCCGGCAAACTTTGTAGCAGATGAAGTATACAGCCACAGCTATTCTTTCGACATCTCTTCCTTCCCCAATTATATGAATGAGGAGATACCGGTGAATATCGAGAAGGTCAGATGTATAGCCGTGGTCGTAGATACAGCCACCGGTCAGGTGCTCAACAGCTGTTCCTCCACCTATCTTGACGGGACATCGCGTCCCGTGGGCATTGTCAGTGTGGAGACCATTGATGCTGAAGAAGCTCAGATATCGGGCAGTGAATATTACACTATTGACGGACGCAGACTGCAGACTCCCTCTGGTATCTGCATACGCGTAGACCGTCTTACTGACAACAGCCGCAAGGCTACCAAATTATTTGTGCGCTGACCGCTGCGGTCGAACCGATATTATTTCCCCGGAGAGGATGTGCGATTTGCGTGCATCCTCTCTTATTTTCCTGCTTTTATGGAAATGTGCTCCGCTCCTTCATAGGGGTAAAGTCGGCACATGGAATTGCAAGACCTATATTTTACAATTTTCTTGATTACCAATATTATATAGTCGCATCATATCCCTTAGGCAATTTTTTTTATAAAAAATGGTAAAAAAATGGCTGAAAAATTTGGTCAGTTCAGAAGAAAGCACTAATTTTGCAGTGTCAAAAGGGAAACCGACTGACAGACCAAATAAAAATTGCCTTGTGGTGTAATGGTAGCACGCAGGTTTCTGGCACCTTTAGTGAGGGTTCGAATCCTTCCAAGGCAACTCCTTAAAATTGCAGTTGGCTGATAATCAGCCAACTGCAATTTTCTTTTACTATATTTGCACAACAT
>CAYSJG010000192.1:0-3863 GCA_964431295.1 uncultured Sangeribacter sp.
CGTAGTTCTATGCTGTATTCGGGATCTACTTTGATATTGTAGAAGTCCCATTCGCCGGTGAGGGTCATCAGGCAGAACATGCGGCCGCCTATCTCCATCGCGAGGGTGTCGGGGCCGAAGGGACATCTCTCGGTGGCGTGAGGCAATGACAGGCAATATTCTCTTACTTCTTCGATATTCATCGTTTGGGGCGTTTGGGCATGGGAAAAGTGGCGTCAGCTGTGGATTGCTTTGATGTCGGTGCCGGCGGGAGTCTGGAATATGCGCAGGCCGAATCTGCCTACGGTGGCGTATACGTGGTCGAAGATGTCGGACTGCACGCGCTCGAAGGCTTTCCATTCGGTGGCGTTGGTGAAGAAATATAGCTGCAGGGGCAGTCCGGAGGGTGTGGGCTCCATCTGACGGATCATGAGCAGCATGTCGGTGTTGACCTCGGGATGGTGGGTGAGGAAGTGTTCGAGATATTTGCGCAGCAGTGCGAGGTTTATGATTTTGTCGGCTTGCGCGATGTTGTCAAGTCCGCTGAGCCATCCCTCTTCGGCGAGGCGTGCCGTCTCTTCGGGGGTGAGGAATCTCACGGTGTTGACGTCGATGAATATTGAGCGGTCCACACGCCGTCCTCTGGCGCGGCGCATGGGCTGGTAGTTGCGGAAGGATTCGGAGATGAGGGCGTATGGCGGGATGGTGGTGATGGAGTTGTCCCAGTTGCGCACTTTGACGGTGGTGAGCGAGATATCCTCCACTTCGCCGTTGGCTTTATGGCTGTCGGCGATTATCCAGTCACCTCGGTGGAGCATCTTGTTGGCGGTGAGTTGTACGCTGGCCACAAGTCCGAGTATGGTGTCCTTGAATATGAGCATGAGGACGGCGGCGGAGGCTCCGAGGGCGGTGAGTATGACTATCGGCTCTTTACCGATAAGAATGCTTATGCCGATGATGATGCCAATGCCGTAGACTATGAGTCTCACCATCTGGAAAATACCTTTTACGGCGTATGGTCTGAGGTTGTCTCTGCGATGGAATGCGTTGTAGAGATTGCCTATGAGGCGCGATACGATGATGATGATGGCCCAGAGGATGTAGAAGGAGGTGAGTGTCTTGATCCAGGTGATGGTTTCACCGTCGGCTTTAGTGAAAAATGCCGGCAGCAGTTTATTGACGACAAGTGCGGGCGCGAGCTGCGATATGCCTTTCATGAGACGGTGGTTGAGCATCTCGTCGTCCCATGTGGTGGGGCTTTTCTCAATCAGAAATTGCAGCAGGTAGAGGATGAATTTGGTGAGATAGTATGCGATTATGGCCAGTGCAGCGATACCGGTCATCAGTATGGCTGTGACGGCGAGATGGCCGTATTCTCCCGGGAAGTGATCGAGGAGAAAGGATTTGATGTAGATAGCGTTCATAGGAGAATCCGAGGGGGCGGTGAGCGGTTATCTGGATATTGAGAGGGTGAGGTGGGTGATCCCTTCAATTGTGGAGTCGGCGAGCGAGATGACGGTGTATCGGGCCATCGGTTCGAGCGGGTGTCCGGTGGTTATGATGCAATCGCGGTCGTAGACTCCCAATTGGAGTGGATAGCTTTTCAGATTAAGTTTGCGGGCCAGCTTGTTGGATGATACCGGATCGATGGCCGGGGAGCCATCGGGATTGAAGAGGGTGACGGTGACGGTGTCGCATCGTGCCTCCGAGTCGAGTGATTCGGACTGTATGAGGATGGGGATTAGAGCTACGTCGCATTTGTCCGTGTACCGGATATTGAGGGTAGCGGTGACGGGTTGTCGCAAAGGCTCTCCCGACTTGGTCTGCCAGAGGAGGGAGTCTTCAGGCTCAAGCGCAAACTGCACGATATTGAGCGGCGACCATCCCTGAGAAGGTATGGCCACGGAGTCGCTCCATTCGACATCGCTTCCGCAGCCATGTAGCAGCGGAAGCGATGCTGAAATAATCGATAGCCGTATGATGTTAACAATCTGTCGCGTCATGAGGTCTGAGAGGGTCTTTGCATTTACACGCTCTAAAGGTCGGCACGTCTTACAGGTCGGTCGTCTGTAGGCTGTGCTTTCTTTTCCTGATGGCCATCTCCCTGCGATTTATTGTCGGGCCTGCGGTTGGATGGGCGCCGTTGCTGATTGTTTCTGCGTCTGTCACGGTTCTTTTCGCCGTTGCCGTTGCCGCCGTTGTTGCCGTTGCCGCCGTTACCGTTACCGCTGTTGCCGCCGTTTTCATTATTGTTGCGTGGCGGTCTTGTCTGTTCGGGCTTTTTGTCGGCTCTCTTCTCGGGCTTCTGCTCTTGTCTTCGGTCAGCCTTCTGTCTGCCGCCGGCTTTGGGCTTCTGTTCACCTTTCTGTTCGCTCTTCGGCTCGTCCTTACGGGAGGATTTTTGCTCGCCTCTGCCGTCCGCCTTGCCGTCCGCTTTGCCGTCACCTTTCCCTTGACGGCGTTTCTTTTTGCGTATTTTGTCGAAACGGGTGAGTGAGTCCTGACCTACAATCTCCACATATTCCTTCTCCACAAGATTTTCATCAGCATCGGGCATGAGCTTTTCGGGCTTGATGCCCTGCTTATTGAGCGCGATGATTTCGAAAGCTCTTGCAGTGTCGATGACCACAGTGTTGACGGCCAGTTTCTTGTCGGTGGAATAAGTGATTTTGCCGGCGAGTATGTCGACTTTAAACCAGTAATATTCCTGATCCTGCGTATAAAGGACCGTATCCTTGTGTGGCAGCTTCTTGGAAGCTTCGGCGTATACATCGGTCTCGAAGTTGATGCAGCATTTGAGTTTGCCGCATTGTCCGGCGAGTTTTTGAGGATTCATGGAAAGGTCCTGTACTCTTGCGGAGCCTGTGCCGACGGATACAAACCGCGACATCCATGAAGAGCAGCAGAGCGCTCTGCCGCACGGGCCGATACCGCCGATTCTTCCGGCTTCCTGTCGTGCGCCGATCTGCTTCATCTCTATGCGGACCTTGAAAGCGTCGGCGAGCAGGCGTATGAGCTTACGGAAGTCTACACGTTCGTCGGCGATGTAGTAGAATATGGCCTTCATGCCGTCGCCCTGATATTCCACATCTCCGATCTTCATGTCGAGTCCGAGATCGGCGGCGATCTGGCGTGATCGGATCATGGTCTGCTCTTCGCGGTCCTTGGCGACACGAAACTTGTCCATGTCGCTGTCGGTGGCGATTCTGAGGAGCTTCTTCATCTCCTCCTGCCGGGCGTTGGCCTTTTTCATCTGCAGCTTTACCAGCGGACCGGTCATCGACACTTTTCCTATGTCAGTGCCCGGCGCGGCCTCTACGGCCACCCAGTCTCCGGTCTTTACGGGGATGCGGTCGGGATTGCGGAAAAAGGCGGAACGGGTATTTTTAAAGACCACCTGCACTATTTCGGTGCCTCCGGCAAATGTGAGTCCGGAGAGCCAGTCAGTGGCGCTGTATTTGCCGCGCAGCCGACATGTGACTCTGGGGTCTGTCTGATCTTTGCCGCTGCTCATTATTTTGCGAATGCTACTGCGCGGGTTTCGCGTATTACGGTAATCTTGACCTGTCCGGGATAGGTCATTTCATCCTGTATCTTGCGTGCTATCTCAGCGCTGAGCTTTTCGGTCTCTTCGTCAGTGATCTTGTCGGCGCCTACTATCACGCGCAGTTCGCGACCGGCCTGGATGGCGTATGTCTTGATGACTCCGGGGTAGGAGAGGGCGAGCTGTTCGAGGTCGTTGAGTCGCTTGATGTAAGCCTCCACGATCTCACGGCGGGCGCCGGGGCGGGCGCCGGAGATGGCGTCACACACCTGGACAATGGGAGCGAGCAGCGAAGTCTGCTCCACCTCGTCGTGGTGAGCGCCGATGGCATTGCAGATGT
>CAYSJG010000193.1:0-3810 GCA_964431295.1 uncultured Sangeribacter sp.
ATTGTTTTTCAATTAATGAAGTTATTTTAGTTACTTTTTTAGGGAAAACTCAGAGATTTCTACGGTTTTTTAAAGAGAGATTGGTTATTTCAGACATGGAATAGTCTACAATACGCGGCGATATGCCTACGGCGGAAGATTGGTCCGCGGATAATTCATAGCAGCATAGGATAAGCCACATCTTGCCTGCGGGAGAGGTGCAGAGCACTTGAGTTGAATTGTTAATCCATTGATATTTACCAGATTTATCTTTGATTCTGATCCGACATGTGGCTTTGACATTGAGCCTATCTTCGACTGCCCGACGGTTAGCAAATTTGAAAAATTCATACTCAAGCAGCCTTTTGTCCGGAAGATCTTCAGGATGCAATTGATTGTATATGAAATCCTCGTCACTTGAGCCTATCACGCAGGAAAATGAGGCATCGTCCGACCAGCCCATCGTATGCGCCAGTAATCCGCCATACACATAGCAGACATCCTCCGCGATATCCGTTATCACGCAACAGCCACCGCTGATTTCAGCCATCCCTCGGACAATATTTCTGAGTTCTGACAATCTTGACGTTTCAAGACTCTCGACGTGCAGCTTCTGGGATGCGTATATCTCACAGAGCTCCTTTCTGAGAATATCCATGATTTAAAAGCGCGATTACAATAGCGCGGGATTACTCCGATATACCGACTATCTTGCGGAGTTTTGCCGGCAAATCGGTATTGTCCGACACTCCGATAAACTCTTCCGCACCCACGCCTATGGCAAAGACGGGGACAAACGTCCCTGTATGAGTATTGGTCGTAAAACCTAAGCCCGTACGGCTGTCCATGATTCTGAACACCTCCTCGGTCAGTTTGTCAAACGAGTTGTATTCTGTCTTGCTCAGCTCTCGCTCGGACTTCTTGAAATATTGATCAAACAATTCGACGAGACGGGACTCCTGAGCTTCCGTCACCGGTACGGTATCCCAGAAACCGAGCTTCTCCCTTATATAGTCACGCATCTCCTCCCATTCGTAAGCCCGGCCGCTCGCGGCAATGTCACGACAATATTCGGTAAACATATCCTTGGATATCCTCTGGCTGTCAATATAGCCTAAATGAAGGTCATAACCGACTGTATTGTTGCCCAGGCCGAAACCTCCGGTCTCATGGTCGGCGGTGACGACAATCAGCGTCTCGTCGGGATGCTCAAGGTAGAAGTCATGCGCATGACGGAGAGCCTCGTTGAAGTTGAGCACCTCCTTGATGATCGCTCCGCCATCGTTGGCATGACCGCCATAGTCGATATTGCCGCCTTCCACCATCATGAAAAATCTGTCGCGTCCATTGACACGCATACGCTCCAGAGCGGTCGCCGTCATGTCCGGCAGTCGCATGGCTCCCGCTACGGAATCAATCGTAAAGTGGATCTGATGATAGTCCATCTCCCTCGGATTGAGCAATATGACACGTCCTTTAGGCAACCCGGAGAGCTCCTCCGTACCATGGGCGACTACGATATCATTGTCTGCCAGCACCTCGAGAAGATCAGTGTCACGCTTTTCCTTATCCTTCAAGCCCCGAAGGGTAGAGCCGGCGAGAAAGTCATAGCCGGATGTCGCGAATTGCTTCCCGATCTCATAATACATGCTTCTTGAGGGGACATGAGCGTAGAATGCGCCGGGAGTGGCATCATCCGGCGGCACAGATGTGACAAGCGCCACCCCGTAGCCTCTGTCATGCAGATCCTTGGCTATCGACTGCACCGGTACGGAGTCGGCATTCATACCCAGCATACCGTTGGAGGTCTTGCTGCCGGTGGCCAGAGCTGTCCCGGCGGCGGCAGAGTCGGTCACAGGTGATGACGCGGAATGCGTGGTGCACATCGACGCTACCGGAAACTGCAGCATCAGGATAGGGGAGTCCTGATGACGGACTGTACGGTTATAAGTCTGGGCGGCCATGACATGCGACATGCCCATACCATCTCCGATAAAGTAGAATATATAGCGGGGCGCTTCGGCGCAATATGCCGCTGCCGCCAACACGGCCGGCACAAGTAAGGATATCAGACGCTTCTTCATGATGCAAAAAGCGAGCCGGCTGCCACATCCCGCTTACACTATTGCGGTAATGAGTCCGGCTCGACTATCTGCAAATTTAGCAATATATGCCGAGATTACAAAATAACTCGTAGCCGCCAAAGACACAGCTACTCCTACGGCTATTCCGACGGCTACTCTGACTGCGACTCTGACGACGAATCGGATTCACTGTCAGCTTCGGTCAACGCCTCATCCTCGAAGGCTTCGGCTTCCTTCTTGCTCACTTCGCCCTGAAATATCCCGAGCTTGTCATACTTCAATTCTTTGCCGTTGGAGAGACCTACGACATAATAGAGCGACGAGCGGCTGATGCGTACTATATCCGCGCCGGCATATTTTTTGGTCACACTGCTTGCGACAGCCTTCGGTATCAGTGATGACGGCACACTCTTCTTCTTGCAGTCCACATGAGTCCACTGGCCCTTGTTGCTGAATTCGATCTTTGTGCCGTTGGTCAGTTTTACATCATAGTCCGTCCTCTTCAGAAGATGACGGTCCACCTTCACCATGCTTACCTTCGCCTTGGGGAAATGCTCCTCAAGCATCTCGCGCGCAGCCTCGGGAAGATCCTCCCTGTTGATACTGTATTTGTCTAAAAAGGGGATAGCTGCCGACGCAGTGATCATAACCGACAGCATCACAGCTGTCATCAATAATTTTCTGAACATTTACCTGTAGATTATATTTTTTCATTCTATAACGCTGATACAATACAGATGTTTCCCGCAATTCTCACAAAACATGTTAATAATGCAGAATAATTATTTCCGAAATTCTCCGTTTTAATTGTACACTTATCATCGCACCACTTATGAGATTCGGAACACAACTTTCAGGATATATCGCCGCGCTTTGCACCTCTGCAGCCATCTGCTCACCTTCACTCCACGCTTACGGCGCCTCAACGACAGCGGACATCGAAAAAGCGACTGACAAGGAAACTGATAAAGGGACTGCCGCCAATCCCGGCACATTCACCGCCGGCAAAGGGACATTCCTCCTCAATGGAGCGCCATTTACCGTCAAGGCCGCCGAACTGCATTATCCACGTATTCCCATTGAATACTGGGAACAGCGCATACAGCTCTGCAAAGCCCTCGGCATGAATACAATCTGCCTCTACGTCTTCTGGAACGTCCATGAGTCACAACCGGACCAATTCGACTTCAACGGCCAGAATGACCTGAGGGAATTTGTAAAACTCTGTCAGAGCAACGACATGAAGGTCATACTGCGTCCCGGACCATACGTATGCGCGGAGTGGGAGATGGGCGGACTTCCCTGGTGGCTGCTCAAGAAGAAGGATATCGCACTGCGTGAAAACGACCCGTACTTCCTGGAGCGCGTCGACATATTCCTTGACAGAGTGGCACGCGAGGTCGGTGATCTCACCATCGGCCACGGAGGACCCATCGTCATGGTGCAGGTCGAGAATGAATACGGATCCTACGGAGTGGACAAGAAATACGTGGCCAATATCCGCGACATGCTCCGCAAGAACTTCGGCAATGATGTCACACTCTTCCAATGCGACTGGTCGTCCAATTTTCTCGACAACGGCCTCGATGACCTCATCTGGACTATGAATTTCGGCACCGGCGCCAATATTGACCAGCAGTTTGAAGCGCTGAAAAGCGTCCGGCCGGACAGTCCTCTCATGTGTTCGGAATTTTGGAGCGGATGGTTTGACAAGTGGGGAGCCAACCACGAGACCAGACCTGCCGAC
>CAYSJG010000194.1:0-3756 GCA_964431295.1 uncultured Sangeribacter sp.
TGCACGAGGCCACCTCGCGCACTTTGCCGAGAGGTATGCCGCGGCCATAGTCGCGGATGGTACAATACCCGTCTTCAGTCAGGTCGATGTCTATCCGCTTGCCGGCGCCCATATTGAATTCATCGATGGAATTGTCCACCACCTCCTTGATAAGCACATATATGCCGTCTTCGGCATGAGAGCCGTCGCCGAGCTTACCAATATACATGCCGGGACGGCGGCGTATATGCTCGTTCCAATCGAGAGTGACGATGGCGTCGTCGGTATAGCCGCCGATCTGCGCCGAGGAGTCATCGACGGATGTGTCGGAGGTAAAATTAAGGTCGAATATATCTTCTGTATTTTCAGTCATACGATATGCCGAGAAGCTTTGATGAATTTTGAGCAATATGCAAATATAGTGAAAAATTTGCTATAAAGCAACATCCTGATATAGATTGGAGACGCAATCTTCGTACAGCCTCAGGTGAGTGTCCACCACCATACGGATATCATAATCTCTCTCCGCACGTAGACGTGATGCCCGTCCCATGCGCATCCGCAACTCCTCGTCCTCGAGAAGCACGCTCAGGGCATCCGCTATGGCTCGGGAGTCGCGCGGAGGCACCAGAAAACCGTTGACACCATCATCCACAGTATCGCGACATCCCACCGAATCTGTAGTGATGATGGGACGGCCGGCCGCAGAAGCTTCGATGAGCACTTTGGGAAGCCCTTCCCTGTAATAACTCGGAAACACTACTATGTCGCACTGAGCCAGCTGGCTGTAGACATCTTCGCAGAAACCGGCCCAGCGGATATATTTGCCGTCGGTCATCCGGCTGATATCCTCGCCGGTGAGGGCCTTGGGATTGCCGCTGTATCCACCGAAGAGTACAAATTCCACTTTCCCCTCATATCTGGAACGCAACATCTCGGCGGCCTCACAAAATTCGCAAACTCCCTTCTCGCGAATCATACGCCCGACAAAGACCACCCGCAGAGGACGCGAGCCGCTCAGCGGCGGTACGGGAAGCTCGCGATAGGTCAGCAAGTCTATCCCGCTCCCTTTGGTAAAGGCACATCGGCCGGTAGGTATCCTGCTGCCGGTAAACACTCTGTAATCATCCTCGTTTTGAAACAAGGTGGCGCACACATGTCCCCGCGCCGCGCGGCGAAGCGTGCGAAGCACTATGTCGGCCATACTTCCTCTCCGGAAGCGTTCGATACCGGAGAATACCGATCCCAGACCGCTGACGGCGTTGATGACACGACGATGACCGCTGAGACGCGCCGCGACAGTACCCAACAGAATCAGTTTCATGCCTACATTATGCAGCACTGCCTCCGGATAACGGCGCAGACAGCGCGTCATAAGCCGCAGAGTGGCAAGCTCGTCGAAAAGAGATACTTTCGCAGGCTGCATCGGGAGAGGTATCACCTTCAGACCATGGTTGCGGATCTCTCCGCACCGCCCCGTGTCAACGGTCAGCACAGTCACATCCCACCCCTCGCGCTTGGCGGCAAGCGCTATCGGCAAACGATGGGACAGGAAAAACCGGTCCTCATTTATGGTCATCAGCAGTGTCTTCATAACCTTCAGGGCCGGCACTTATCATCTTTTGCGACAATTCGCAGTCCATCCCGGAAATCTTCAGCATAGCGCGGTCGCGCACATAATCCTTCTCCCCGGTGATGACATCGCGGTATGGCCAGTAGACTTCGTATGACGAATGCACCTTCCCGTCAAACCATACATGACGCCCACAATAGCCGTAGAGGGTGAGAAGAATCAACGGCAGAAATGCTGCTGTCACAAGCCATGCGGAATATCTGCGGCGCAGTTCGGAGACTCCGAGGCTCATCACCGCGATAAAAAATGGAAGGAAATAATATACAAAACGCATTAAAGGCCGGAAACATACACCGGAAAAGACTACGAGCAGTCCGACCGACACCATCGCGCGCTCCAATCCGAATAAATCATGCCTTAATGAATCACCTATTACTGAGTTACTTCCGGATGAATAACGACGGGTGAGCCACAGCGCCGCCCCGGGGTACACGGCTGTCTTCCCTATCATCCCGAGCATGCCGTTGAGATTTAGCGCACCGGTGCGCTGATAGAGCAGTATGTAGTCACGGGATTTTACCCTAACAGCATCCGGCAGCCATGCTTGCTCGGACATCCACGTAAGGGCGTATTTGTCAAACAGCCAGGAGGCTGCAAGCAGAAGCAGGGAGACCGGCAGGAGAAATTTAATGGAGAGGAGATATCGCCTCAGACCCTCTGTGTCAAGCAGCGGCAGCACGATAAGCGCCGCAGCTGAATAATGAAACAATATTGCCCCCAGAATCCAAAGATAATAAGAGAGATATCTGCGTGACTGCAGGCTCGGGAATGCCCACAGCAGACAGGAGACAGCCGCGGCCTGCCTGATAATCTCGAAATTCATCGGGATATAGGCCAGCAGCAGATACAGCGAGATAAAGAGGAATATCCGCTGACCTACAACCTCGCGCTGCCGCCATGCGAAGATGAAGACCGAGATGTTGATCCACAGCGCCAGAGTAAGAAACAGAGGCCATGGAGAGCGGGAGACAAGTCCGAAGATTACTGCGAGCACCTTAAAGCCCGGCTCATAATCTATGCTTAGAAATGACTCAAGCGTAAGATATTCCGGATTGAGACAGCAATACAGAAATTCGTAGGTGACCGTATCGACACCGGTGCGGAAACGCAGCCCGGCCACGAAAGAATAGAGGAGACAGAGAGCCATAAAAGCAGCTCTGCGTCCCGGCAGGGAATGTCGTCTGCCGTCATATACGGCCATACCGACAAGCGTCGATATCAAAAGCAGAATATAAGCCACGGGCTTTTTAAGTCAGAAGGCAGAAGGCAGAAGACCTAAGGCATAGGGTAGAGGCCTAAGTCAGAGGGCAGAGGTCAGAGGGCAGAGGTCTTAGGGATTGCTTTTTCCTGGGGGTTAGCCGTGATGACGCAGACTTTTCAGGAAATGTACCAGCGGCTCAAGACCGATGCCGTTGAGACGCCTCAACATGCGGGTCCGGCGGTCATGGGGAGGGATGCTCTCTACCGGGTAATATTCTGTCTGTCGCGCCGACGCCGCCACTTCATCGTGGGCCGCGTAGTCGCGCGACACTCTGCTTCGGGATATGCCCTTGCGGGCTTCGCGCCTCAGGTCACGCTGCTGCCGCAGCTCTCCGAGCAGCGACACGAGCGATACCGCCGTTTCGTCGCGGCGCAACATATAATTGTCCGTGGTCTCCCCAAGAATCCCTATCGGCATGAAGTCCACCGCGTCTATGGTCACTGTAGGTATCCCCTCTCCGGCTGCTTCAAGGGCTGCTCCGGCATTCCCCACGAAGACATCCGCTCTGCGGTATATTTCCGCCGGCATGGGCCAAATAAAACCCCATTGGTCCACCGCGAGCCCCCGCGCATCGCGCAGTATGCGTCTAAGACGTCGCTCCGTATATCCGTCATGCGAGCCGCCGGCAAGTATCAGCCGTACTGTCTCGCCCCGCTGCCAGCAGATAGCCGCGAAGTGAATAATCTCTTTCAGCACACGAGCTACAAAGGGCTTCTCCAGACGAGTCACCATAAGTATGACAAAGTCATCGACACCGAGATTTCTAATTTTCGGGCAGGGAACATCCTCGATATTTCCATCGCCCATGCTCAGAGGGAGGATCACACCGGCATCGGCGGGTATCTCCTCCGCAAGATTATGGAGCACGGAGTGCATCATCGAC
>CAYSJG010000195.1:0-3685 GCA_964431295.1 uncultured Sangeribacter sp.
GGTCCGGAGAATATATCTTCATCAATGATTATGCGGCCTTGTATGCGGTCGATGTGCTTCTCTCTCAGAGCGTTGATAATCTCGGCGGTGAATTCCGGACTCTCCGGGGCGGCTTTGGAATTTAGCGACGGGTCGCCGGAGCCTTCGATGACAAGATTGCCGTGGAGCTCCCCTTTTTTGACCGGTCCGTCGAGATAAACCTTGGTGTCCCAGGTATTTTTCCCTCCGGCCTGACGCATCAGCGAGGCGATGGTGACGGTCTTCATGATCGATGCGGGCACGAGGGGAGTGGAGGCCTCCGCGGAGGCGACAGTCTCCCCGGTGGAGAGGTCGGTGATGATGACGGCCATATTGTCGGGGAGTCCCTTTGACTGCATAAAGCGGTCCACTGCCTGCTGCTCCCGGTGTGCGGCCTCGACACCGAAGGCTGTGAGCATAGAGGCCGAAGCAGTAGCGAAGAGGATGAATAGGAGTGATAACGCTCTGACAGTCAATGAGCGGTGACGGCGCGCCGGGTGTTTTTGCGAGTTGCAGTGTCGCCCGGTGTCATCGGTTTGTGTGGCAATATGTGCTGAATGCTGTGTCATCATTTTACAAATTTAATAACTTTTACTAATTTTACCTGCCCAAGAGGAATTAAATTCAGATTGAAAGTGGATAATTTTAATGCCGAACGCAGACCCTATACTTTGGACCGGGTGGTGCGTATAGTGTTTGCAGTGATAGGCGTGCTCGGCGCGCTGTATTTGTTGAATCTGCTCCGAGATGTGCTGCTCCCCTTTATGGTGGCCTGTCTGATAGCGTATCTTCTGGAGCCGATAGTGAAATTCAACAAGCGGTGGACGCATCTGAAGCATCGTTTCATCCCGGTGATGCTTACGCTGCTGGAGATGCTTCTGGTGATGGGTGTGTTTTTATGGCTTTTTCTCCCCTATCTTGTGGATGAGGCCGCCGGGATGGTGGAGGCAGTGAAGAAATATGCCAACACTCAGATACATATACCATATATCTCGCAGCAGGTGCATGACTATATCCGCGACAATATCAATATCGACGAATTGTCGCGGTGGATGTCGCGCGACGAGTGGATTAATCTCGCGAAGCAGACGCTTCACAAGTCGTGGGGTGTGCTGACCAGTTCGGTGGCATTTCTTGTGTCGGCGATAAGCTGGCTGATAGTGTTGCTCTATCTGATATTCATAATGCTTGACTATGAGCGTCTGATGCTGTTTTTCCGCACGCTCGTGCCTGTGCGCCACCGTCACCGGGTGTTTCGTGTGCTGGATGACGTGAAGCATGCGATGAACCGTTATTTCCGCGGGCAGTTTCTGATAGCCTTCTGCGTGGGGGTGCTCTTCTCGATAGGTTTTCTGCTAATAGGTCTGCCGATGGCGGTGGTGCTCGGTCTCTTCATCGGAGTGCTTAATCTTGTGCCATATCTTCAGCTGATATCTCTGCCGGTGACGGCTCTGCTCTGCCTGATGGCTTATGTGAGCGATGGCGCGGACTTCTGGATGCTGTTTTGGGAAGCGATGGCGGTATATGCAGTGGTGCAGCTGATTCAGGATCTTGTGCTTACCCCTAAGATCATGGGTAAGGCGATGGGGTTGAATCCGGCCATAATCCTGCTGTCATTGTCGATATGGGGATGTCTGCTGGGCTTTCTGGGGCTGATAATCGCCCTTCCGCTGACCACTTTGATATTGAGCTATTACGACCTCTATGTGGTGAAGCGTGTGCAGAGCAAAGCGGCGGCGCGGCGCCAAAACATAGAGAAGCGGCAGGCCAAAGCGTCTGAGCCTGACTGACCTTAAAGTCCTTAAAGTCCTTAGGGTCCTTAAAGACCTTAAAGACCCTATAGTCCTATTCTCCTTTCATTTTGTCAAATAAGGCCGGGTCTCCGACGATCCATACGGTGTCGCCGGGTGCGAGCACGGTGTCCGGCTCCGGGGCGATGTATTCTCCCTCTTCACGCATTATCTTCACTATCATGGCCGTGTAGAGATTGCGTATGTCGAGCATCGATAGCGGCTTGCCGATGATGGGTGAGGTGCGCATAAGCTTGATGCTGCTGAGCTCGATCTGAGGGTTGACGAGCATGGAGGCCTGATATGCCTTTTCCTCCTTGTCGAGGTCGTCGTTGAGCCGCTGTATCTGTTCGTCGGTGCCGATGACGCCGATATTGTCGCCGGGGAATATCCTCATGTCCCCTTCGGGAAGCGGCATGAGTCTCTGTCCTCTCTGCACACTGGCGATGCTGACTCCATACTTATTTCTGAGTCCTGAGTTGAGTAGCCGGTCGCCTGCGAAAGTGGCGCTATCGCCTATGGTGATGTAGGCCATGTGGAGGTCGTCGACAAGATTGTTGTTGCGTCCGCTGCGGATATTCTCGCGCAGGTTGAGATTGTTCATAAACCGGCTCTCCATGCTTCTGTAACGTCCCAGGACACGGTTGCCGGCAAATGCGAGTACGAGGGCGAATACGCATGCTCCGACGATGAATCCGGTGAGTCTGCCGTATGCGAGCGTCGTGATGTAGATGAGGAAGAAGAGAGTGACGAGGTATCTGATGATACGCATGGCCACGAGGGGCACATCATAGAATGATGCGGTGGAATGCAGCCGCATCCTCTCGTCCGGCTTGGTGGATGAGAATGAGAGAGCGAATAGAAAGGGGAGCAGGGCGGTGAGTGTGACAAGATATGCGGCGGTGTTGCCCCACTCCTCTCCGAGCCAAGAGTCCATAAATCCGAAGAGATACGTGTCGGCAAGGAGTATGATGGCGAGCATGACCGCCGAATAGAGGAGTATTCGCCAGAGGTAGCGGCTGATGATGTCGTGCCATAGACGGCGGTTGTCGCTGCTGTCTGTGGTCTGCTTGGAATATCTGTCTATCAGGAAATTGAGGCTCTTCGGGAGATGGCGGAGTACAAGCCTGTAGGCCGGTCCGGAGAGTTTGATGAAGTATGGTGTGGTGAAGATGGTGATGACCGATACGGCGACGATGATGGGGTAGAGGCTCTTCTGGAGGACTCCGAGGGTCATGCCGAGCGAGGCGATGATGTATGAAAATTCACCGATTTGTGTCAGTGTGAATCCGGACTGCACCGCTACTCTGAGGGATTGTCCGGTGGCCAGCATGCCGATGATGCCGAATATGATCATGCCGATGATGACAACGGCGGCGAGGAGAAGTATCTCCCACCAGTAGGAGATGATGACTGCCGGATCGACCATCATCCCCACGGAGATGAAGAATACGGAGCCGAAGAGGTCCTTGACCGGCTTGACGACATGCTCTATGCGTTCGGCCATCATGGTGCCGGCGAGTACGGAGCCCATGACGAAGGCTCCGAGTTCGAGCGAGAATCCGCTCATGACGCTGAATGCCGCCATGGAGAAGCACAGCGCCATGGCGACTACGAGGAGCGACTCATCGTTGAGAAGCCTTCGCATGGACATGAGCAGCGAGGGGATGATATACACCCCCACGACAAACCACAGGATGAGGAAGAAGAGGAGCTTGCCGATGGCGAAGAGCAGCTCGGTGCCCTGCACGTCACCGACGGCGAGCGATGACAGGACCACGAGCATAAGCACGGCGAAGAGGTCCTCGATGATGAGGACCGAGAGGACGAGATTGGCGAATTTATGCTGGCGCAGACCCAAGTCAGTGAGCGACTTG
>CAYSJG010000196.1:0-3647 GCA_964431295.1 uncultured Sangeribacter sp.
TAACTTGCTGAGCTGCATCAAAAATCGGTCGCCCCTGCGTTAACATTTTTTTGTGGGATGGGGTCTTAGACCGATACGGTCAAAATACTGCTGGTTTTGATATTATATGTTACAATTGGCGCCCGTAGGGTGTCCGGAGTTTGTTATGCGCGGCCCTACGGGACGCGTTTGAGGGGTGAAGCGCGATCGTTATCCAGCAGTGAAATGGCCCTTCTGGCCATTTCACAACTGGCTAAATTATATTCGCCAGTACCGGGCGAATTAGTCAACAACGAAGTAATTGTCAGAGCGCGCTCTAAGCGTGGGAAAAAATAAAAGGATGCGTCAGTGTAGGCGCATCCTTTTATGATCTATTTGTGAGAAATGGTCCTGTTAGAGACCTTCTACGAATTTGCGGTAGTCAGCGTTGTCGGGGTCAAGCTGCAGATACTTGTTGAAGTATTTCTTGGCTTCCTCTTTGTTGTTCTGGCTGAGATAGTAGTTGCCGAGGTAGTTGTAGAGTACTTTGGCGTCAGAGACATAACGTGAGGGGTCGGGAGCAGCTTCGAGGAGCTGGAGAGCCTGTAGATATTTTGGCTGAGCGGCAGTCTCGGCATCCTCTTTGGCGGCCTTCTGGAGGTCGATGTCGCCGAGTATTTTGACGGGCTTATAGTTGTCGGGCAGTATGGCAGCGGCCTTGTTGGCAAAGTCTGCGGCCTTGTTGAAATAGCTGTCGGCGAGTGCAGGGTCAGCGTTTTTCTCCTGTATGGCGGCAAAGTAAGCGTAAAGGGCGGCCTGTACGAAGTCGTTGTAGCCGGCGTCTTCCGCCACTTTGAGATAGTCGTCATAAGTGTTGGAGGCAGCGGGCATGTTGTTGAGATCCACGTATACCATTGCGAGCTGCTTGGGGAAGGATGCATTGTCTGGCATATCCTTCATGGCTTGCTTGAGGACAGCTTCAGCCTCGTCATTGCGCTTGGCTGCTGAGAATTCCTGTGCAATAAGAATGTAGTCGATGGGTGCGAACTTGCACTTGTCCGGGTTGGCCTGACGTGCTTCCCAAAGTTGCTGAGCCATGGGGAGAAGCTGGTCAGCCATCTCCTTGATCTGCGCGGCGTTCATAAAGCGGTAACGCATAGCGGAGAAGTTGGAGGGGTCTTTCTGGAGCAGCTTGGATGCATAGTCATATCCGTCCTTATACTTGCCGTCATAGAAGAGGAGGAAAGCGTATCTGTTTTCGTCCTGACGGAAGTGATTGGGATTATTGACATATTTGCCATATTCGGCGGCAGCCTGCTGATAGTCGCCGTTGTTGTAGTAAGCGTTGGCGAGGGCGCGCTGTCCGAGAGCGGACTCGGGGTTGAGCTCAAGGAGCTTCTTAAGCATCTTGATGGCGTACTCGGGGTTGACCTGTGTGAAGAGGTTGGCGTATTTCACGTAGGCCGCGGTAGCGTTGGGGTCATAATCGGCTGCCATCTCATATTGTGCGCCTGCTTTTCCCCAGTCTTTGACTCTGACAAAACGGTCGCCCTCGAAGATGTAGATGCTCGGCTCCTTGAGAGAGATTTTGCGAGCCTTGTCTACGCGCTTCTGTATATCTTCTGCATATTTATCCGGGTCTACGGAATCGTATGCTCGAGCGATGGCAATCTGTACAGCGGCGTCCTTCTTGCCGAGGCTTTCAGCTTTTTTGAAATTTTCCTGTGCGATTTTGGGGTCGCCGGCAGCGAGGCTGATTTGTCCGAGACCGATATAGTTGTACGGATTTTCGGGATTGGCCTGAGCACCGATGTTGAAGTATTTGGCGGCTTCCGAAGGATTATTGTCGCGCAGAGCGATCATGCCGAGATAGTAGTTGGCCACAGATTTATCTGTGCCGGAATTGTTAATGTTGCGGTTGAGCAGCTCTTTGGCGTTGTCAAGCTGGTCCGCTTCATAATATTCCACACCTTCGGCATGCGTCTGGGCGATGCCGCTGAGCGATGCTGCAGCGAGGCAGCATGCGATTAGATACTTGAGGTTCATATATATGATATGTTAAAATTTTTGAGAACAGATAGTCCTGAGGAGAGAATATGCAAAGATAATCAAATTTATCTAAAGGTCATAGGTCTGAATATACTTTTCCCACCTCATTTATATGACAAATGAAGTGGGAAAAGGTTGAGTGCGCGATTCTTCAAAAATTGTTAAGAAGTACGCTCTTATGAATTTCGTACTTTGTGATGAGTCAGCTACTGAGTGTCATTCCACCTGCACTACGCGCGGGGAGACCTTATAGGGCATAATTCCGGTCAATGATATGATCTTCTGTCCAATAAAGCCTGTGACATACATATAGAAGCTATGAAGAGTGGAGTGAGCCGGCGCGGTGGAGATCATGTATACTTTTCTGAAGAGCGGATATTCACCGGAGTTGATATATACCTGATAGGGTTTGTATCCCACGCTGCTGAAATCGTTGTCGGCATTTGGATTGGACACTTTCAGTATCTTGACTTCGTCGGTGAGAGCCGGTGCGATGGTGTCAGTCTGATTCTGATAGTCCTCCATTTTCTTGTCGATGGGGACATTCTTGGCATTCTGGAGATTGTCGCCGAGCCAGCTTACAGAGATTATGCCTATGGCGTCGGGATCCTTCTTGACGATGTCAAAGACCTGAGCGTTGTTCTTCTGAGCGTACGCGTGGGGATTATCGGAAATCTGACTGCCTTTGGGGAGAAATTTGTCGCGCATGAAGCTGACCGTGGATGAGCCGGCGGCGTCAAATACAAGCTTGATGGCGGTGGTGTCATTGCCGGCAAGCTGATCCCAGCGAGAGATCTCGCCGTTGAGGATCTTGCGTATGTCATCCATATCGAGGGTGGAGACGACATTGTTTTTATTCGTAATAAGCGCCACAGCATCGACTGCGATGCAACTGCTGCGGACTATTCTCTTGTATTTTTTCTTCAGGAAGGTCACCTGTTCGGGTGTCAGTTCGCGTGTGACGATGATGGCCTGTACCTTGTCCTCCAGAAGCGAGTCGATGCAGGCCTGCTCGTCCATATAGAATGGGATAATGGAGGCATCCTTGTAAGTGTATTCAAACGCCTCGATCTCATCTTCGAGTACGTTTCTGAATCCGTCGTCGCAGAATACTGCTCCGGGTCCGTTGACATATTCTCCGCGCTTGATTTCAGTGCATGAGGAGAGGCCTGCGGCAAGTGCCGCCACGATGGCCGCGGCGGCAAAAAAGATGTGATGTGACTTCATTGCTGTTGTAAACGGTGGGTAAGAGCCAGTTTAATTGATCCCTTTAAATAGCCGATATCCTCTGAACACTCCGTAGGCGATGAGTATTCCTCCCACGATATAGGAAATAGTGGCATTGTATATGATAGTTGTGGGGTATAGAATAAAGAGCAATCCTATGCCGAGATATACGAGAATCATGAAGATTCCGAAAATCAGTCGCATCTGTCGTGGAGCGCGCGGACCTTCTGAATTGTAGTTGGTAGCCATGATATATATGCTTTTATAAGTTATATAATTTTAACAATTTATGTTAACAAATAGTTTTGAGCCTGAAATTATAAAGAGGCTGTGTCAAAATAGGCGCAGCCTATTTTCGTAACCTGTTGTAAAACATAAAACAAAGCCCTGACTTTCACAAGCCGGGGCTTTGT
>CAYSJG010000197.1:0-2358 GCA_964431295.1 uncultured Sangeribacter sp.
AGAATATGGAAATTTATTATGGGAGGCAGATAGGAAGATTTCATATCTATGGGCGAATTCAGACAAAATTTTAAGCGAGGCCTCTTTTGGACTGCTCTCGATAAATATTCTGCTCAGATAATAGGTATTGGTATATCTATGGTATTAGCTCGTCTGTTGACTCCTTATGACTATGGTATCGTAGCAACTGCTTCGGTTATTATTAATTTCCTTTCTATCTTTACAAGCATCGGCATAGGACCTGCTGTGATTCAGAAAAAAGATCTTAGCAATGAGGATATTAACCATATTTTCACATTTACGGTAATAATAGGTCTAATATGTGGTGGTATCTGTTATGGGAGTTCATGGCTAGTCGCTTATTATTATAAAAACCAAGTATTAGTTCCAGTTTTGCAGATATTGGCCATCGCGGTATTTCTAAGTGCTATTAATATGGTTCCAGCTGCGCAGATGGCTAAGCATCTAAGATTTAGGGAAATGGCAACTCGTAACCTTGCTTTTCAGATTTTTTTCGGTTTGATTGGTGTTGTTGCCGCATTCAATGGCGCTGGAGTTTACTCCTTAATTATTCCACCAATATTGACATCAATAGGTACCTTTTTATATAATAACCATTTTTACCCTGTTCAGTTAAGGCTGCATTTTTCTTTGGTGCCAATTAGAAAAATTTTCTCTTTCTCCTCATATTTATTTTTGTTTGAACTCTTTACGTATTTTTCAAGAAACATTGATAAAGTCATAGTCGGTCGATATATCTCAGAAAATGCTCTAGGCTATTATGAGAAGTCGTATCGTCTCATGCAACTTCCTCTTCAGAACATTACGGCTGTGATTTATCCTGTATTGCAGCCAATGTTGTCAGAATTTCAGGAGAATCCCAAAGTAATAGGTGATAAGTTTACTCGTATCATATCAACAATAAGTCTTTTGGGCTTCCCTCTCAGCGTTATTTTATATTTTTGTGCGTCAGAAATTATCACTGTGATGTTTGGCAATCAATGGGCTCCCGCGATTCCGACATTCAGAATTCTTGCAATATCTGTACCTTTTCTGCTCATACACTATCCTACAGGTCCTGTATTTCTTGCATGCAATGCTTCAAAAAGATTGTTCTTTACCGGCATAGTAAATACATGTATAACGATTTCAGGTTTCCTGATAGCGTCATTTATATACAGAACAATTGAGATGATTGCAGTTGCATGGACAATCACTATTTTTTTTAATATGCTGAATACTTACATTCAATTGTACAGAAATGTGCTACATACTTCTATTGTAAATGTGTTTCGTCATTTGATACATCCCATAGTTTGTGCTACTTTGCTGGTGTTTGTGTTTATCGGATATGACTATCTCTCTTTAAAGATTACAGGCTTTTTGGACTTATGTGTTAAAGGATGTATTGCTATAATTTTAAGTCTGATGTTCTATAATCTTTCAGGTGACATAAATCTTCATGATATGATATCAAATTTGCGCAATAAATTAAGACTAAAATAATAGGAATTTGTTAAATTAGCTTAATTCAATGACAATCGTATATATTTTAATAAGCAATGTCCAAGACTTATATTATGAGCAGTTGCTTGTGTCATTATATTCTTTGAGATTATATAATCCGCAGTTGAATGTAGTGGTTCTGGTGGATGATGTGACTGAGAGGACGTTGCACGGCACTCGTTCCAAAGTCAGAGAACTTGCTAATGAAATAAAAGTTGTTCCTGTTCCAGAAGAATATAATCCTAAAGAAAGATCGAGATATATAAAAACAACATTCCGCAATTTTCTCACAGGGAATCTGCTTTTTATTGACACAGATACTGTAATTACTGATAGTATTAAAGAGGTTGAAAACACCAATTATGACATAGCATGTGTGTTGGACTATCATTCAACTTTGAGCCAGCGATTTGATGGGGCAATAGTAAGGAAACAGGTGCTATCTACTTTCAAAGAGGATATTTCGGAGGAAAATGTGTATTTTAATTCTGGAGTGATCTGGCTCAGAGACACTCTATCTGTAAGGGAATTATTTGGTCAGTGGAATCATTATTGGAAGAAAGCGGCCTTTGAAGCAGGAAAGTGCTTTGATCAGCCTGCTTTGGTGATTGCCAACAGAAAGTGTGGTCATATAATCAAGGAGCTTGATGGCATTTATAATTGCCAGATATTAGCAAGTATGAGATACCTGCATAAGGCTAAGATTATACACTTTTTTAACAATGTATGGCAAGGAAAAGAACAATTATCGCCATTCTTAGGGCGAGAACTATATGAAGAAATAAAGAAGACAGGAGAGATTTCCAATAATACTAAAAGGTTGTTAATTGAATGTAAATCATCTTTTTGCGC
>CAYSJG010000197.1:2368-3635 GCA_964431295.1 uncultured Sangeribacter sp.
GCGCGCCTACTTACTTTGTTTGCAAGGAGCTGGTAGAATTTTTAAACGACATAGTTGGTATAACGTTGTATTCTTCATTTCTTAAGCATAATTTTATTTATGGTATTTTGAAGTTTATTTGCCGACTTCGTTATATACTTTCTAATCATATAATGCGAAGATAATGCAACACGCTTATTGTATAATTGCCCATTCTGATCCTCAGCAACTCTGTAACCTTATTAGTTTGTTGGACGATGCACGCAATGATATTTTTATCCATATTGACAAAAAAGTGGATATTAATAAATTTGCTCTTCGTTGTCAATATCAAAGTAATGTTGTGTTTATCAAAAATAGAGTGCGAGTATATTGGGGACATTCTTCGCTTATAGAATGTGAACTAAACTTGCTAGATGCGGCTTTAACATCAGGAAACGACTATGCATACATTCATTTGATTTCAGGAGTTGATATGCCTTTGAAAACTCAGGATGAGATTCATGCTTTTTGTGATAGGTATGCAGGAGAAGAATTCATTCAATTTGATAATTCAGATTTAAATATTCGTGATTTAAAAGAAAAGACTGAATACCCTTACTATTGGGGACATTTTCAAAGACTTGATGGTACATTACTAAATATTATTGGGTGTATCATATTCCGATGTTCCAGGTTTTTTGTCAAAGCATTAAGGATTAAATCTCACTATGATTTTCAACTATATAAGGGGTCTCAATGGTTTAGTATCACAAGAGGGCTGGCATCTTGGTTGGTAGACAATAGAAAGCACATTATGCAAACATTTAAGCATGTATGGTGTGCTGATGAGATGATGACACAGACTTTTGTAATGCTGTCTCCTTTCGCGGAAAATATATCATCGAGAGGCAATCTGAGAAAAATTGATTGGGAACGTGGTGATCCATACGTTTGGCAGAATTGTGATTTTCATGAGTTGGTGTATTCTGATGCGATGTTCGCACGCAAATTCTCTATGCGGCAAACTCCTGAATTAATAAATAAATTGACAAAATATCTCAAAGAATGCCATTAATAAGCTTTGTCATACCTGTTTATAATGTAGAGACATATCTGCGCGACTGTCTGGAGTCGATAGTACGACAAATTTTTAAAGACTTTGAAGTCTGTATAGTTAACGATGGAAGCACTGATGGTAGCGGTGATATATGCGATGAGTATAAAGCTTATTATCCAAACTTGTTTAAGCTAAAGCATCAACCTAATCAAGGAGTTTCAGTAGCTCGCAATAGTGCAATTGAAATGG
>CAYSJG010000198.1:0-3622 GCA_964431295.1 uncultured Sangeribacter sp.
TGCATCAAAAATCGGTCGCCCCTGCGTTAACATTTTTTGTGAGATGGGGTCTAAAGCTCCGCCTCTTTGAGCTTTTCCGCATTCTCGGCCACAATCAGATGATCTATACACTCCTGAATCTCACCGTCCATGAAGGCTGAGAGATTATACACAGTATAATTGATGCGGTGATCGGTCATGCGGCCCTGAGGAAAATTGTATGTACGGATTTTGGCGGACCGGTCGCCGGTGCTGACCATTGTCTTGCGGCGGGATGCTATGTCGTCGAGATATTTCCGGTGCTCGCGGTCATAGATAAAGGAGCGCAGACGCGATAGAGCGCGCTCCTTGTTTTTCGGCTGGTCACGCGTCTCCGTACATTCGATAAGTATCTCCTCCACGGTGCCGGTGACGGGATTCTTCCAGTTGTAACGCAATCGAACACCCGACTCCACCTTATTCACATTCTGACCGCCGGCGCCTCCGGAGCGGAAGGTATCCCAGCGGATTTCGCCTTCGTGGATTTCCACATCAAATTCTTCCGCCTCCGGCAGCACGGCCACGGTAGCCGCAGAGGTATGCACTCTTCCCTGAGTCTCTGTGGCCGGCACACGTTGTACACGATGCACACCGCTTTCATACTTCATAGTACCGTAGACGCCCTCGCCTGTCAAGGTGAAGATGATCTCCTTGTAGCCACCGGCCGCACCCTCGGAGAAAGAGGAGATGGCCAGAGCCCATCCCTTGCGCTCGGCATACTTCTGATACATGCGGAATAGATCGCCGGCAAAAAGAGCCGCCTCATCACCGCCTGTACCACCGCGTATCTCCACGATTGCATTCTTCGCATCATCGGGGTCTGCCGGTATCAGAAGCAACTTTATATTCTCCTCAGCTTCGGGCAGAGCGGCTGTGGCGCGGTCAAGCTCTTCGCGCGCCAGCTGACGCATCTCTTCATCCTCCTCGGAGGCCAGTATCTCCTTCGACTCTTCTATAGCACCAAGCAGCGACTTATACTCTGAAGTAGCCTTCAGCAGCTTTTCAAGCTCACGATATTCGCGCGTCAGACGTACATAGCGCGGCTGATCCGCTATAACGGCGGGGTCGGTGATCAATGTCGACACCTCCTCGAAACGGGCATCTATACCGTCCAGTCGGCTCAGCAAGGGATTTTCGGCCATCTGACTTACTTTTTGACCGTATAAATATAGTCCGCAAACACGATCTCAGGATGACGGTCAGATACATATTCCGCCACTTTATTGCCACGCACAGTCATCGATGATGCGACAATGCTATTATAGTACTCTGTCGATGACTTACCATCCGCAGTCTTGGCCTTCACTTCCATATCTCCCTCTTTTGCAAATGTATAGAGAGATTCAGCAGATATTTCCGGCAGTGATGACTTCACTGTGCCAACCACCTTTAAGACATAACTATCTGACACTTTATTAGCGGGCACATCAAACTCATACTCGAAATCTGCAGTAAGTTCACGAGTCTTTACCAAGCCATCGGCATCCGTATATGTCAGTGTGATGTCATAGAAGTTGTAATATGCATCACTGAGATCCAGATCATACTCCACATTGTAGGACACCACCTCCGCGGAAGGGTTGACGGGCACTGAGGGTGAACCTCCACCGTTGTCATCATCGTCATCGCCGCATGCAGTGAGCACTCCTGCCAGCGCTATTGCGCTGACTACCAACCAAGTTGGCATAAAACATCTTTTCATAACTAATAATTTAAAATCAAGATTCACAAGTACGACTTGAAAAGCTTGATGATTAACGCAATATATAAACAATAGAATGCCGGGGGTTTTGACAAACAATTGTTATTATTCTGCAAAATTAGCAAAAATCGCTCAATCCGACAATAGAAAGCTACTCGCGGCCTTTCGGAAGCCTTTCCAACTATTACACTTCTGAAACGTTGTAAAGACAAGAGAGAGACACACAATCTTAAAGTTTTAGTTTCACCCGCAAACTATTAAAAATATAAAGCTATGAAAACATTGTCCATCATATTCTATATTATAGGCGCCGCACTTCTGCTTGTATCATGCTTCACATCCAGTGTCACAGCCACATGGTGGTTTGGAGGAGGTGCAGTAGTCGCACTCACCATTGGCTGCATCCTGCAATACAACACCAACCGCAAAAAAATCCTCCACAATTAGAGCGCGTCATTTGAAAATTCTGGCTTGCAGCTCCATTCCCACACATTAAGAGAGGAGGCGGCGGGCTTCGGAGAGGGTTTCGGGCTTGCCTATGTCTATCAGATTTAGCTCGGGCACTTCGTAGAGACCAATTTTCAAACTGCCGGCTCCTTTGTATGAGGTTGCTTCAAGCAGGAAGTCCATCACAGGGAAAGCACCGCTCCTCCCTTGTCGCTCCATCTCGCCGAATACTGTCGGCGACATCACCTGTCTGCCGCTGAACGCTAATTCCACATCTCCCTCAGCCGGCACATAACCAGCCGGCTTGTAGCGGTCCTCCCCAAGATGATGCCACGCCTTAAGGCGTCCGTCGGGCCCGAAAATCAATTTGCGGCTCGACACGCGCTGACTTGCAAGAAGTGTGACATCGTTACCCGACTCGAGATGCGCCTTCATAAGTCCGGACAGCGGTGCATCGCTGAGTATATCCACATTGTGTATTAAAAACGGTGTGCCGGTGCGCTCGAGCATCTCGCGCGCATGAAGTATGGCGCCGCCGGTGTCAAGCAGCAATTCGCGCTCGTCGCTGACAGCCACATTCCCAACCGACTCACGATTGGCCGCAAGCCAATCTATTATCTGTTCGCTGAAATGATGCACGTTGACAGTCACCTCATCGAAGCCTTCGCCGCGCAACCTGCGGAGCACATTCTCCAGCATAGGTCTACCTCCGACCTCTACAAGAGCCTTGGGATGATGAAGTGTAAAGGGACGCAAACGGGTGCCGAGACCCGCTGCCAATAGCAATGCTTTCATAATTAGAACGCGCTCTTAATGATTCAAAATTCTGTCCATCCCCTGCTCGCGATGAACGAGCCGGATACGGACATCGGGAAATCTCTCTGAAAGTGCAGCGGCAAGATGCTCCGCGCAATAGACCGAGCGATGACGTCCGCCGGTGCAGCCGAAACCGACCTGCAACGATGTAAAGCCGCGGCGCACATAGCATTCCACCGCCGGCATCACCAATCCGGCCGCATGGGTGAGAAAGCCCTGCACCTCCCCTCGCTCCTCAAGAAAATCTATCACCGGCCTGTCCATCCCTGTCAGAGGTTTGAACTCATCATAACGACCGGGGTTGTGCATACCTCGGCAATCAAACATGAAGCCTCCCCCGTTGCCGCTGAAATCGTCCGGATAACCTTTCTT
Source organism: uncultured Sangeribacter sp. (assembly GCA_964431295.1). Taxonomy (GTDB): domain Bacteria; phylum Bacteroidota; class Bacteroidia; order Bacteroidales; family Muribaculaceae; genus Lepagella. The sequence continues at coordinate 3,356 of CAYSJG010000198.1, forward strand.
GTATGAAAAGCTGAACACCGTCACTGTCAGACGTCCGTCGCCTGAAGCAGCCGGCAACTGAAAACGGCCCGCCGACTCTATATTCTGGAGAGCCGAGAGCAACGCGGGATAACTATCGCCGAGCGCTCCCCCCTCAATATCGCGAAGTGTCCGGAGCGCAGCCGCCAGACCGGGAGCTATGCTCTGCAGGAAGTGAGCCTTGCGCTCCACTATGCCGCGCAGACCATACGCGCCCAGCACCTGCTGCTGACGAAACAGCACCCATGT
>CAYSJG010000199.1:0-3618 GCA_964431295.1 uncultured Sangeribacter sp.
GGTCTAAATGTTGCGATGAGAATATTGACTTTTAATGCGGATACGGATTATGCTTTGGCGTCCGGTATGCCCGGTTATACGCCGCCGGGTAGTGTCGTGTCACTGATGGATAGGATGGCCATGTGGCCGTGCAGTTATGCGCAGAGCGGCGATGTGGTTGTGCCATATAATAATATATCTCGGCTTGGAGATATTGTGAAATCACTCGGAGGCCGTATGGAAAATGTGGAGGTAATGCCCTGGGGATGGAATGCTTCTATACGTCATAGATTGCTGAAGGCCGGTGTGCCGTCTTCAAATCTGCCTTCAGAGGTGTATATATCGCGTTTGCGCGAGCTCTCTCACCGCAGGATTACTATCGGTGCCAATTCCTGTCTTAATAAAATGATGGTGGGGAGCAGTGAACTGCGTCGCCATCGTGCTCCGCTTCCTCTTGAGCTCCGGAGCATAGCCGAGGTAGAGACGCTGCTTGCCGGTCCGCTGTCTCATTTTAGATATGATGAGGAGGAGAATATCCTTTGTGAGGATGCGGTAGGCGAAGGTCAGGAGGGCGATCGATATTGTGGACTTTATTTCAAGGCTCCGTGGAGTTCCAGTGGTCGCGGAGTGCTATATACCGGTGCTGCTCCGGATCAGCAGATGCCCTTGGAGAAGATTCTCAAGTGGTGTAATGGCATAATATCGCGTCAGGGGAGTGTGATGTGTGAGCTTGGGGCTTCACGTGCGGCGGATTTTGCTACAGAGTGGATTGCCGATGGTGAAGGTGGCGTGCGCTTTATGGGTTATTCATTTTTTCGCACCTCCTTTCGCGGAAAATACCAGGGTAATATATGTAGCTCTCAGCGTGAGATCTTGGGTGAGATACGTCGATATGCGCCTGATTTCGGTGATTGGGTGGTGAGTATGCAGTCCGAGATGCTTCGGCAGTCGATAGGTGAATATAAAGGACCCCTCGGTGTGGACATGCTGTGTGACACCGAGGGGCATATAAGATGTTGTGTAGAGATCAATCTACGTATGACTATGGGTATGGCGGCTTTGCTTCAGAGCCTGAAATTTTAAGATCCGGTCTCTCAGACATCGCGTATCGCTGAAGCCTCCGGATGAGTCTATCAGGCCTCTGCAGTTTTCTCCTCGATAGGTGCGGCCGATGCAGGCGCCGGATTCTGTATGGCGGGGCTTTCGTAATGGTATTTAGCTTCCCAGCCGAGTGCTGATGCACCGAGTACAGCAGCGTCGCTCTCTTTAAGCTCTGAGAGGATGATTTTGGTCTTACCCTTGAAGATAGGCATCAAAGCTGTCTCAAACTCCTCTTTGAGCGGCTTGAGGAGGAGCTCTCCGGACTTGGCGAGTCCTCCGAAGAGTACGATAGCCTGCGGGCTTGAAAATGCTACCATGTCAGCCATGGCATCTCCGAGAATTTTGCCGGTATATTCGAATATCTCCTTGGCGAGTTTGTCGCCTGTGATGGCTGCGTCATATACATCCTTGGAGGTGATGTCTTCGATCTGGATGTTGCGGAGCACTGAGGGCTCGGAGCGGAGCTCAAGAAATTCTCTGGCGGTGCGTGCCACGCCAGTAGCCGAGCAGTAAGCTTCGAGACAGCCGGTGCGTCCGCAACCGCAGACGCGTCCGTTGTTGCGTTTTACGACTACGTGACCGAGCTCGCCGGCAAATCCGTCGTGACCGTATACGAGCTGACCGTTGATGACGATGCCGGAGCCCACGCCTGTGCCGAGAGTGATCATGATGAAGTCCTTCATGCCTCTTGCAGCGCCGTAAGTCATCTCTCCGAGAGCGGCTGCGTTAGCGTCATTGGTCACACCTACGGGAATGCCGTCAAACGCTTTGCTGACCATCTCGGCGAGCGGCAGGATACCCTTCCAGGGGAGGTTCGGCGGATTCTGAATTTCACCGGTATAGTAATTACCGTTGGGGGCGCCGATGCCGATACCCTGAATCTCACCTTCTACATCGTTGGCTTTAAGCAGTCTTACGATTTCAGTGTGAAGTTCATCGATATAATCCTCGAAATTGGCATGTTTGCGAGTTTTGATGGAGTCGCTGGCCACAACATGGCCGCGTGCGTCAACGATTCCAAACACAGTGTTGGTGCCACCTATATCGACACCGAGTACGTAGGGTTTGCTCATGATATGTTTTAAGTATTAATTGCCGGGTCAGAATAGCCAATTGATGCTGAAATAAGCATTTGGCATATTTCTATTTACAAAGGTAATCATAATTTGCCATTATGACAATTTTATACTAAAAAAGTTTTAATTCTTTGTAAAGTCGGTGGACCGGCAGTCCCATGACATTATAGAAACTGCCGTTGATATATTCTACGGCAATGGCTCCGATCCATTCCTGTATGCCGTATGCTCCGGCCTTGTCGAGGGGTCGGAAATTGTCCACATAAAATCTTGCTTCCTCTTCCGTCACCGTGGCGAATTTGACCTCTGTGACAGTCGTGAAACTCGTGCGCTGATTTTTGGTGGCAATCGTCACTCCGGTGACTACGTGATGCGTCTTGTCTGAGAGGAAGAGGAGCATCTGTATGGCTTCCTCTACATCTTTTGGCTTGCCCATTATGCGGTTGTCGCATATTACGAGCGTGTCGGCGGTTATCACCAGTTCGTTGTCGCAGGATTTGCGCAGGTAGGCGTCGGCCTTGACTTCCGACAGATACTGCGGCACCTCTTCCGGCGGCATCTCTTCGGGGTATTCCTCTGAGATGTCTGACATGGTGACGGTGGTAAACGGTATGCGCAGCATCTGCAGGAGTTCGCGGCGGCGTGGCGATTTGCTCGCCAGTATGATGTGGTATTTATTTAAATTCGGCAGTAGCATTTGAGTTGATGAGTAGATGAGTCCGTGAAATTATTTTCCGGTAAGCAGGTGTTCAAATTAAAATATTTACTTATCTGTATTGTCGCAATTGTCAGTGATCGGCCATCGATTCTGCGCTCTGAGTGTCTGCTCTATAATATCTCTCGCGCAGCCGTATCCTCCGCTGATTTTGCTTATGTAAAGAGCGGTCTGTCTTACCTCGTATGCTGCGTCAAAGGGGCATGCGGGGAGTCCGGTGGCACGCATGGCGCGCAGGTCGGGCAGGTCATCGCCCATATAAGCCACCTCATCGGGCTCGAGGTTATGTCTCTTCATGATGTCCCGTAGGCAGGGGAGTTTGTCGCGGACCCCCATGTGTATCTCTTCCACTCCGATCATCTTGTAGCGCAGGATTGTTCTGTCAGAGAGCCCTCCGGAAATTATGACGACAATCCTGTCGGCCATGAGAGCTCGTTTGATGGCGTAACCGTCGCGGACGTTTGCCATGCGGATGATCTGTCCGTCAGTATCGATAGGCACGGTGGTGGGTGACAGCACGCCGTCCACATCGAATATGAAAGCCTTGATTTTAGTCAGGTCGTAATCTATTTTAGACATGTTGTATGGGTAGTAGTGCCCCGTGAGTCATCGGGGTTGTGATATTTAGCGATGCTGTCAGTCAGTGTGCGGTAGAGCTTGTCGAGGTCCGGTCTGTCCGTGAGCATAGTGAGGTGTCTCTGTATGGTCGGCAGGTCATTTCTCACAGCCGGACCTGTCTGCATATCC